>JAQUQS010000003.1:160062-161293 GCA_028715965.1 Candidatus Omnitrophota bacterium
CGGATAAACATCACAAGCTAAGCTGCCTTACCATTTTCCCATGAAACCTGGTGCGCATATGGCGTGGAAATATCCCGTGCGCAAGTTCTGTCCCGTAAGGGACAGCATGTCCGAAGCGTCAGGGATATTTTCATGCCAACTGATCATTTTACCCCGCCATATACAGCACCGTTGTAATTCCGCCATAGGACCTCAATATCACGGAACCCGGCATCTTTTAACCACTCGAGTTCCTCCATTATCCTGAAAGGATGGTCTTCGGCATGGTGCTTGTCGAAAGTATCCCGCACTTCTTCGATGGTAAGGTATTTTTCCATGAAAGCGCCCCACTTGTCCATATAAAGGGACGCAAGATGCTTCGTTGACCAGAGGACCACATCCGCGTTATAGAACACGCCGCCCGGCTTAAGATTTTCGCGAAACTTCTTATATAAAGATCTTTTCACCTTGCCGTCACGTATATGATGGAGTGTCAAGGACGATATTATCGCGTCATAGGGCTCTCTGAACTCGAATTCCGTTATGTCACACCTCTTGAACTCTATTCCGTTGAGCTTGGCTAGCTTTTTCTTCGCGGCTGCTATCATGTTCTCCGCAAGGTCCATACATGTGACCGATGCTTCCGGGAACCTCTCTTTCACAACACGCGTAATATTACCCGTACCACAGCCTATATCGAGTATCCTCAATCCATTCGCGTCCCCGAACGGTAACGCGCTGACAAGCGTATCGATCATCTCGGCATACATCGGTACGCGCTTTAAGATAATATCATCGAACTGGCCCGCCTCACTTTCGAAATGCTCCCTTACTCTATCCATATCCTCTCCCTTTCTTCTTCTTTCGCTCACACCCCGATATCCTCATTCCATAGTTCAGGGTAATTCTTTATGAATTCTTTCATCATTGAGACACAGGTCCCGTCCTGGAGCACCGTGACCTTGACCCCTCTTGACCTGAGCAGGTCTTCTTCTCCCATAAAACTCCTGTTCTCCCCGATCACGACACGCGGGATACCGTAAAGAAGTATCGCGCCCGCGCACATGGAACAAGGCGAAAGCGTCGTATATAACGTACACTCCCTGTACACCGCAGCCGGCTGGCGTCCCGCGTTCTCCAAAGCATCCATTTCGCCATGGAGGATCGCGCTCTTTTTCTGCACCCTGCGGTTATGTCCCCGCCCTATTATCTTACCCTTATGAACGATTACCGACCCGATAGGAATACCGCC
>JAQUQS010000004.1 GCA_028715965.1 Candidatus Omnitrophota bacterium
TTTGTTGTGAACCCCACATTCGAAGAGATAGAAGGCAGCCAGCTTGACCTTATCGTTGTTGGCAACAAGGACAGTGTGGTCATGCTCGAGGCCGGCTCAAGCGACCTTGAAGAGGCCCAGATGCTGGAGGCGATAAAGAAAGCGCATGAGGGGATGAAACCCATCATCACGGCGCAGGAAGAGTTGCGCAAGAAGGTCGGCAAGAAGAAGAGGGAAGATATTTCCTTTACCAGCGATATAAGTGAGCTTACGGCCCGTGTGTCCTCAAAATACAAGGCGAAGATAAAGGAAATACTGCATATATCCGGCAAGCAGGACCGCGTGAACGAACTCGCGGCTGTTGCCGCGAAGGCGGTCGAGGATGAAGGTCCGGACGCGCCGGATACGATCAAGAAAGAGGTCGGCCGCGCCGTCGGCGATATAGAGAAAGATATAGTCAGGGAGATGATCCTTAAGGAAAAGAAAAGGATAGACGGCCGCAAGTGCGACCAGATACGGCCTTTGTCCTCCGAGATAAACATACTGCCCAGGACCCACGGGTGCGCGCTTTTCACGAGAGGTGAGACACAGGCCCTTGCCGTGGTCACACTAGGGACCAGCACGGATGAGCAGAGGATAGAGACCTTGATGGGAGAAGGTGTAAAGACGTTCATGCTCCACTATAATTTCCCGCCTTTCAGCGTCGGCGAGACAAAACCGCTGCGAGGTCCGGGAAGACGCGAGATAGGGCACGGAGCCCTGGCGGAAAAGGCTATAAGACCCACGATACCTTCACAGGAATCATTTCCATACACGCTCCGGATAGTCTCTGAGATACTTGAATCCAACGGGTCAAGCTCCATGGCCACGGTTTGCGCCAGTTCTCTGGCGCTTATGAGCAGCGGTGTCCCGGTATCGGGCGCGGTAAGCGGTATCGCCATGGGCGTTATAGTAGATGGCAAGGATTACACCATACTCACGGATATAGCTGGTGCCGAGGACCATTATGGCGATATGGACTTCAAGGTAGCAGGGACCAGGAAAGGCATAACCGCCGTGCAGATGGACCTTAAGGTTAAGGGCGTGAGTTTCGAACTTCTCGCTGAAGCTTTCGAACAGGCGAAAAAGGCCAGGCTTGAGATATTGGACCACATGAAGGGTACGATAGCCGAACCCTTGGCGGATATCTCTCCCAACGCGCCTAGGATAGTATCGCTTAAGATAAACACGGAGAAGATACGCGACGTGATCGGCCCGGGCGGGAAAATGATACGCAAGATCATCGCTGAGACCGGCGCGGATATCAATATCGAGGATGATGGGACATGCCAGATAGCGTCCGCCAACAAGGAATCCCTGGACAAAGCGGTCAAGTGGGTAAAGGACCTTACCGCCGAGCCGGAAGTCGGGAAGATATATGACGCCAAAGTGGTCAAGTTAATGGCTTTCGGGGCGTTCTGTGAGTACATGCCGGGACAGGAAGGTCTTGTGCATGTGTCAGAGGTAGCGGATTCATATGTTAAGGACGTTAGCGAATTCCTTAAGGAAGGCCAGGAGATCAAGGTCAAACTTATAGGTATCGATGACCAGGGCCGTGTTAAACTGAGCATAAAACAAGCGGCAGCATAACGACTATCTCGTAATTGCCGCGTTGTTCTGTACAACATTTTGACTGAAACCTAATATTCAGAAAACGGTCAATTGAAGACGATCAAGATTCACATAAAACGCAAGGACAGCGCTAGAGACCTGCCGATCCCGTCTTATGCCACCAGCGGTTCAAGCGGCATGGACCTGTATGCCGATGTTGACGCGGATACCCCTATTTTCCCGGGAGAGATAAAACTTGTATCATGTGGTGTATACCTTGAGATACCGGAGGGGTATGAGGCTGAAATAAGGCCGAGGAGTGGATTATCCCTTAAGCATGGGATAACGCTTGTTAACTCCCCTGGCACGATAGACAGTGATTACAGGGGGCTTCTTAACCTGATTTTAATAAACCTGGGTAAGACGGAGTTCGTCATAACTCGCGGGCAACGGCTCGCCCAGATGGTCATAAAAGAGGTCATCAGGGCGAAATTTGAGGAACGGGAGGAGCTGGAGAGCACCGAGCGTGCCCATGGAGGGTTCGGGCATACGGGTGTCTGACGGGTCCGGCAGTGTAATATGACGGTGATAGAAGCCGCGATATCGGGATTTATTCAGGGAGTCACCGAGTTCTTGCCGGTGTCGAGCTCCGGACATCTTGTTCTAGCTCACTATTTTTTCGGGTACGATGACCCGGGATTGTTCTATGACATATGTCTGCATTGTGCCACGCTCGCCGCGGTGCTTGTATTCTTCGCGAGGGATATAAAGGATATCATTGTGGAACGCAGGTACAGTATGATCGCGTATATCGTCATCGGGACCATACCGGCGGTAGTTATGGCTCTTCTCGCCGGAGATGTCATTGAGAAGATGTTCTTTTCCGGCCCGGCCGGAGTGGCGTTAATGCTTTTTGTAACAGGAGCTGCTCTTTTCGCGGCGCATTATTCTTTCAGGCGTGGCGCGCCGGCTGCGAAGATAAGATGGGGAAAGGCACTTCTTATCGGGATCGCCCAGGCCATAGCGATCATCCCGGGTATATCACGGAGTGGGTTCACCATAACCGCGGGCGCTATGACCGGATTGAGCCGCCCGGATGCTTTCAGATTCTCTTTTCTTTTATCGATACCGGCTATCCTGGGAGCTCTGGTGCTGAGTTTTATCAAGGGCGGCGCGCGGTTACCGTCAACGATGGCACCTGTCTCGTTCATCGCGGGTATGGTGGTGGCTTTCGTAGCGGGGCTCTTGAGCCTGAATGTTCTGAAAAAGGTCATTAAAGCGGGACGTTTGCCGTATTTTGGCGCGTATTGTATCTTGCTGGGCGCGGTGGTGTTGATAGTGTCTATCGCGACCGGTTCTTGACATAAGGAGAGACATATTGATGGATCAGGCCAGAAAAAACGAAATGATGGCTGTTCTTCTTTTCGCGACCGGTTTATTCCTGTTCTTAAGCCTCTTTACGTTCACGGAACAGGACCTGTCCTTTTATACAAGTACACCTAACGCTATATGCCGCAATATGACAGGGGTAGTAGGCGCCTATCTTGGCGGCGCGTTCCTTTTTGTCGTAGGACGAGCCGCGTACGTATTTCCTCTCCTGTTCTTACTTTGGGGCATATCACGTTTATTGCAGATCGAAACGCGGAAGATATATTTCAAGTTATTCGGGACCCTGGTGCTTCTTGCGGCTGTAAGCGCTAGCTTGAGCATGGTCTCGGACGCTACTCGCGCTTCAGCTTTCAGCGCGGGGGGTCTTGTCGGTACGGTATCGTCCGGTTTTCTCCTGGAATACCTGGGGAAAGGGGGGGCCGCGCTTTTTATCATGGTCCTTATCGCGCTTTCACTCCTTATCGCTACGGAATTCATGATACTTCCCATAGTCGTTTCTTGTTACCATTTTTTAAAGAAGTTGCCGGTGAAAATAAAGGAACTGGTCCCGGAAAGAGAAGACAGCCTGATACAGAGGCCGGCCAAACCACGTGCTTCACGCAAAGAAATAGCCAAGAAACTTGAGATGATGAAAAAACAGGTCGAGGAGGTCCGCAAGACCGCCCTTGCCCCGGTAAAACAAAAAGCGGCTCCGGAACCACGGATAGTCCAGCCAGCGCGTCCTGAGAAAGTCGAAGTAAAACCACAGAGGACAAAGGACGTAGCTGATACCGCTACCGGTGAAAAACTCGTTTATAACCTTCCTGGAATAGACATACTTAAGGGGCAGTCCAAAGTTAACGTGAGGGAAAGGGATGATGACCTGAAGGCCAAGGCCGCTGTTCTTGAGCGTACTCTTCTGGAGTTCGACGTGGAAGCCAAGGTAGTAAAGATAAACAGGGGGCCGGTGATAACCCTGTACGAGCTGGAGCCTTCTGTTGGTACAAAGGTGAACAAGATAACATCCCTTAGTGATAATATATCCCTGGCGATGAGGTCTGCTAATATAAGGATATTGGCGCCGATACCGGGTAAAGGGACTATCGGTATAGAAGTCCCGAACGATAAGCCGGAAAAGGTCCTGCTCCGGGACATATTGGAATCTCCCGAGTATAGCGAAGAGACGTCCCCGATAAAAATAGCCCTAGGCAAGGATATATCCGGGACAACGATAGTAACGGACCTGGCCAAGATGCCGCATCTACTTATCGCGGGCGCTACGGGATCAGGTAAGACAGTCTGCATAAACTGTATAATCAGCAGTATCCTTTTCAACGCGTCGCCTGACGAGGTCAAGTTCATGATGATAGACCCAAAGCGGGTAGAGCTCATGATGTTCGAGGGGATCCCCCATCTCGTGTCACCCATTGTTACCAACCCCAAAAAGGCCGCGGCCGCCCTTAACTGGGTTGTTGGGGAGATGGAACGGCGTTACGAGATATTCGCGGAAAAAGGGGTAAGGAATATCGCCAGCTATAAGGAGTCCGCCGGGGCGGAAGATATGAACCTCCCATATATCGTGGTGATAGTGGATGAGCTTGCCGATCTCATGATGGTGGGGCAGCAGGATGTGGAGACCGCCATAATGCGTATCGCCCAGCTTTCCAGGGCCGCGGGTATACATATGATACTGGCCACGCAGCGTCCATCGGTCAATGTGATCACGGGCGTTATAAAGGCCAATATGCCGGCTCGTATCTCTTTTAAGGTGGCATCGAAGGTGGACTCGCGTACAGTTCTTGATGCTAACGGGGCGGAAAAACTGCTCGGCAGGGGTGATATGCTGCTTATGGAGCCGGGTGAATCATCTCTTATCAGGGGCCAGTGCTCGCTTGTTGAGGATTCAGAGCTGCGCAGGATAGTCAAGGAGATAAAGGTCCAGGCCGGTCCGAGGTACATAGAGTCCGCTGTGGAAAAACAGGAGAAGAAAGGCCTGGGGGTGGAACAGGAGAAAGATGATCTTTACCACGAGGCCGTAAGGATAGTTATCGAGACGAAACAGGCCTCGGTATCTATGGTACAAAGGAAGCTCAGGGTAGGGTATACACGCGCGGCGCGGATGATCGATATCATGGAGGAAGAAGGTATAGTCGGCCCTTATAACGGTTCAAAACCGCGTGAGATACTTGTCGAAGGGGTCGAGGAGCTGGAAGGAACGGAATAAACCATGACCAAGCCAAAAGACATAGGTAATAAGCTGAAGGAGTTGCGTGAACGTAAGGGAATGAACGTTGACGAGGCCTCGCAAGCTAGCAAAATACACATAAATGTCATTAGCGACATAGAGAACGGCGTGTTCAGCCGGCTCAATAAATTGTATCTGAAAAGTTTCATAAAGAAATATGCCGAGTTCCTGGGCGCGAATACGAATGACATCCTCAAGATGTTCTCCGATATCGTCAACGTTATGCCCGAGAAGCAGTTCACGTTCGACGTGCAGGACAAAAAGCCCATAGCGGTCCCCAAAAAAACTCCCGCAGTGAAGAAGCCAGCTGCTTCCGTAAAAAAACCGTTACTGGCGATAGTGCCGCCCAAGGTCAAGGTGGATAAGGACAAGGCCCAGAACATGCTGGTCATAGCGCTTACGGTGGCGTTCTGTATCCTGTTCATAGTGTTCCTCGGTATGCTGCACGCTAGATTTTCCAGTGGGACCAGGCCGGAGACCGCGCGTAAGGTCGAGAAAACCGAGGTGAGAACGGACAAAAGCCCGGCCAAGACATCATCCAGGGATAAAGCTAAAAAGACACAGGATACTTCTACCGCTAAGCAGGTAAAGGCCGAACCTGTGAAAAAAGAAGTTAGAAAACCCGTCGTTATAGCCAAAAAAGAGAAACAAGCCGCGGCCAAAAAAGAAGTAAAGCCTGAACCCAAACCGGTACCGACGCCAAAACCGGAGACAAAGGTTGAGCCCCCCAAGGAAGCGCCTGTCCGGCAGAAGCCTGTCGAGCAGCCAGCACCGGTAGTTGCGGCCAAGCCTTTAGTCACGACAGCTCCCGCGGAGGAGAAGCCTGCCGCGAGCGGACCGTTCATTTTCACGCTTAAAGCCAATGGTGACGCTTGGGTCCAGATCAATAAGGGTGAGGAAAAAATATATGTCGGCATAATGCAGGCAGGGGATTCCAAGACCTGGCGTGCCGATGGCACCCTCAACATCTGGACGGGGAAAGCCGAGATGTTGGAATTTATCATTAACAGCCATAAAATAGGAAAAGTTGCCGACGGTGTGGTTAAGAACATCGAAGTGTCGGATAAGGGAGTTAATGTTAACGGCAACTGGGTTTACCGTATAGAATAGGCCGTTTATGCTGACAGCCTACCTTTTAAGCCTTGGATGTCCGCGGAACATGATCGACAGTGAGGTCCTTCTCGGTCTTCTTGAGAAGAAAGGCGTGACCATCGCCGAATCGCCTGAGGGAACGGACATCGCTATCGTGAATACCTGCGGGTTCATCAATGACGCCAAGCAGGAATCCATAAATTACATACTTGAACTTGCCGAGATGAAAAAACTTGGGGATATAAAAAAACTGGTCGTATGCGGCTGTTTGCCGCAGCGGTACCCCCTGGAACTACGGGAAGAGATCAAGGAGATAGATGCCATTTTCGGAACGGCGGATTTTATCCGCATTCCGGACCTTTGGGACAGGATAATGAGCGGTAGGCCGGTGAATGAGGTGTCCGCTGCCCCGGATTTCTTGTATGATCACACTTATCCCAGGAAACTCATACCGTCGAAACATTTTACATATGTCAAGATACAGGAAGGATGTTCCAACAGGTGTTCTTATTGCGTGATACCTGATCTTAAGGGCCCCAGGCGTAGCCGTATCGTTAGTTCTGTGGAGGCGGAAGTAAAAGCCCTCAGGGCCGAACATGGTGTCAGGGAAGTGATATTGATAGGGCAGGACACCACATCGTTCGGTATGGACCGTGGAGTGTATGGGGAGCTTGCGGTGCTATTGCGCAAGCTTTCTCCGCTGGTTGAGGACGGCTGGCTCAGGCTTTTGTATACGCACCCCGCGCATATCACGGAAGAGATCATAAATATAATGGCGGATACCCCGAATATCTGTAATTATCTGGACCTTCCCATACAACACATAAGCGACAGGGTGCTAAATGACATGAATCGACGCGTTACCATGCAAAGGATCCGGGATGTCCTGGGTTTTGTCCGGCGCAAAGTGCCGGAAGTTATTATCCGTACCTCGGTCATAGCCGGTTTCCCTGGAGAGACAGAGAATGAGTTCAGGCAGCTTATGGATTTTTTGAGGGAGGTAAAGTTCGATCGGCTGGGAGCGTTCGTTTACTCACGTGAGGAGGGCACCCCGGCCGCGAAAATGTCGGGACAGGTGCCGGAAAAGGTAAAAATGGAACGTATGGCGGAGATAATGGCTTTGCAGCAGGAGATATCGGCGGAGAATAACATGAAATACATCGGCCGTACTTACCGGGCCATCGTGGATGAGATAGTTGAGGGATCCGATACCGAGTATATAGGCAGGACCTATATGGATGCCCCGGAAGTAGACGGGGTGATGTATATAAGAGGAAAAGGATTGAGTGCTGGTGACATGGTGGACGTAAGGGTAACAGGCAGTATGGAATATGATCTTATAGGAGAAGTGGCATGAACATCGCGAACAAAGTGACGGTATCACGTATATTCCTTGTTTTTATCTTTATGGGGCTTCTTTACGTCAAAGGTGTCTACGCCAAGAGCGCCGCGCTCCTGGTCTTCCTGGTAGCGGCGCTAACGGATTATTTTGACGGGTATCTGGCCAAGAAGTACAACTGCATATCGGATTTCGGGAAGATCATGGACCCGATCGCGGACAAAATGCTTACCCTGGGAGCTTTTATAGCGTTTGTCGAAATGAAGATAGTGCCGGCATGGATGGTAGCGCTTATTATTTTAAGGGAACTGGTGATAACCAGTATACGTATAAAGGCTCTTACCAAGAAAGAAGTGCTTCCCGCGGGTAAGGGTGGAAAACACAAGACCGTGTTCCAGATGTTCTCGATATTGATAATATTAATATTCATCGTGTATAAAGAAAGTAAATGGACCGGGGGCACGTGGACCGCGGATTTCGAATACTGGTATAAACAGATGATCTTCGGGGTAATGATAATTACCACCACACTTACCGTGGCTACCGGGCTTTCATATATATTAGGTAACAAAGCGTACCTGTTCAACGATGGGGATAAATGAACCTGGATAAGCTTTGCGACAGGATAGCTACTATAATGGGACTGGGCAGGTTGCCTTACGCACCGGGGACGTGGGGTAGCGTTGCCGGGCTTGCGGCAGTTCTCCTGGTAAGCGGACATATTTTTCTCTATTTAACCGTAATGATCTCTTCCTCTATATTAGGTATTATTGTGTCTGGTAGGATAGCCGACATAACCGGGGAAAATGACCCTTCTTTTGTTGTTATCGACGAATTCGTGGGTATTTTCTTTGTTTTTCTTTTCATGCCGATAAATGTCGCAACCGTTATTACAGGTTTTATCCTTTTCAGGCTTCTTGATATCTTTAAACCTTTTCCAATTAGGAAGATAGAACAAATACCCGGAGGATGGGGCATAATGGCCGATGATATCGCGGCCGGGCTTATCGCTAATCTCCTGCTCAGGGCGCTACTACATACCTACCTGCTTTATCGTTAATACCTACAATATATTACACATAATAGCGCTGTTAACCGATGTTTCCCGCGTCAACGCTCTTCAAAACCGTTTTTAAAATCAAACCTGGATCTGTCACTGTTTTCACTCTCAAACCTGTACCCGATTTTGATCTTAGACCTGTACCAGGTTTTGTTCCGAGAGCTGTCCTTCAAGAGCTAAGGCTTTGAGTTTTTATGTAAAAGTGTCTTAGTTGGTGGGTACAGGTTTAGCTTTGAGAATATAAACGGTTTAACTTTAATAATGGACCAGGTTTGTGTTTGAAGACAAAAATGGTTTTGAGAGTGTATTGTTCCCGGACCGGTACGCTAAGTGCTAGAAGGTTTTGAGTCTTTATGTAAAAGGATCTTATGGGGTACAGGTCTCTGCTTGATCCTGGGTACAGGTTTAGCTTTTAGAATAGAAACGGTTTTGTGCTTTAAAGTTCCTCTTTACCTATATACTTATAAAAATACTTGTTAATTTTCAATTAAATTTGACTTTTATGGATCCGTTATTATACTCTTTAACATATAACAAACAACAATAAGAGGTATAAAAATATAGTCGAACGTATAAAATACAGTAAAATCTATTAGTACAAGTAACCTAACCGGGTGGGGGAAATGTTACTGTTCTTATTAGATAAAGTCGAATATTTATTCGACTATCTTTGTGTTCATAATCGGCATTTTTTCTTGAATGAGAAAAAATAGCCGATTTTTTATTTAAGGGGAGCTTATATGTCGAATACTATGATGACGGTAAAAGATGTGGCGGAATATCTTAAGATGAAGACGGTGACTATCTATAAACACGCCCAGGATGGTAAGATCCCTGCCTTTAAGGTGGGATCGACCTGGCGGTTCAAGAAAGAAACCATTGATAAGTGGATCGAGGACCAGGAAAAGAATTACAAATAACACATCGGTTATATAGCGGGATGTAACACATTATGGATAAAAGGATAGTGATAACAGGAGCGGGAGTGCTCGCGTCGAACGGGATAGGATTAAGGGCATTTGCCGGATCCCTGAAGAATGGAGTATCGGGTATAAAACCCGTTACTCTTTTCGATACTTCGACCACTAAAAGTAAACTGGCCGGGGAGATATCGGATTTTGACCCCGCTTCAATTCTGGGGAAAAAAGGCCTGCGGAATCTTGATCGTACGACCCTTTTGGCTATGGCGGCTTCAAAACTAGCAATAGACGACGCGGGACTTTCTGACCCGATCGGAGAAGATGTAACGGATCAAGTCGGTGTTTCTCTCGGTTCGACGCTTGGCAGTGTATGGTCTATAAGCGAATTTGATAAAGTCGCTCTAAGGGAAGGGCCAAGGGCGACCAATCCCGCGCTTTTCCCAAATACCGTAATAAATTCACCAGCAAGTCATATATCTATACGGTTTAACATAAAAGGGTTCAATGCTACCGTATCGACCGGGTTTTGCGCGAGTCTTGACGCTATCTTTTACGCTTTGAACCAGATGGAGCTTTACGGGTATCATACCGTTCTGGCCGGTGGGGTAGAGGAGCTGTGTGAACAGACTTATAAAGGTTTTCATAAGATCGGTTATCTTGCCGGGTCACGTGAAGGCAAGGAAGAGGTGAACTGCCCATTCGATAAGCGCCGTAATGGGATAATCCTGGGGGAAGGCGCTGGAATATTCGTACTTGAGGAACTGGAACACGCTCTTGAACGGAAAGCTCGTGTATACGCCGAAATAACGGGTTATGGCACATCGTTCGATCCCAAGTCCCGGAACATATGCAGTCCCAAGGCTGAAGGCGCGTCTCGCGCTATCAAGATGGCCCTGGATGACGCCGATATTATGCCGGATGACATAGGGCTTATCTTTTCGACGGCTAATTCGACGCTGGATTGCGATGTCATGGAGGCAAGGGCCATACGGAAAGTCTTCGGTGATAGAACGGATACCCTCCCCGTAACCAATATTAAACCTCTTGTAGGCGAGACTTTTTCGGCCAGTGGGGCGATGAATATCGCTGCAGCGCTTGTGGGGACATCAGAGGGTTTTATACCCGCCATACGATGTGAGGTAGAAAAGGATAAACGATGTAAGTTGGCGTATTTAACAAAAGTTTCGGATATGCCTTCGGGAGATATTCTTATTAATGATTTCGGCCCGACGGGAAATAATTCGGCCATAGTGATGCGGGGGATAAATGCTACTTAAAGATAAAGTCGCTATTATAACAGGTGGTTCGCGTGGCATAGGCGAGGCTATCGTGCGCGCGTTTGCCGCAGAAGGCGCTGCCGTAGCCTTCAATTATTTGAAAAGCCGGGATAAAGCGGACAAAATATGCAGGGATATAAACGCCGATGGTGGCAATGCTCTTGCGATAAAAGCGGACGTTAAGGACTTCAAGGCGATGAAGGATATGGTCGATGAGACTAAAAAGGTTTTTGGGCGCCTGGATGTGGTAGTCAATAACGCTGGGATCCTTCGGGATAAGGCTATGATGCTCATGGAAGAAGAAGATTGGCAGGATGTTATATCGACCAATCTTTCCGGTACGTTCAATTTAACCCGTGCCGCCATAGTGACTTTTCTTAAGCAGAAGAGCGGGAACGTTATTAATATAACCTCGGTGGCTGGCCTGGCCGGGATAGCACGGCAGGTCAATTATTCATCAAGCAAGGCCGGACAGATAGGCCTCACAAAGTCGCTTGCGCGTGAGGTCGGGCCTTATAACATAAGGGTGAACGCCATAGCTCCGGGATATACCGCGACGGATATGACCGCGTCATTTGATGACACAATGAAAGAAAAATTGATACAGACCATACCGTTGGGGCGGTTTGGTAGCGTGGAAGACATCGCTAAATTAGCGCTTTTTCTGGCTTCGAACGATTCGGCTTATATAACGGGCCAGGTTTTTTCTGTTGATGGTGGGTTATATATGTAAAAAGGAGGAGGGATGCGCTGCATGGTGGACGATAACATTCTCGCGGAAGATCTGAAAAAAATTATATCCGAAGTGATCGAGGCAGATCCTGAAGAAGTAACGTTAACCGCTAAATTTGTCGAGGATCTGGGCATGGACTCAATGATGGCATTGGAGATACTCGCGGCCATCGAAAAGAAATATGGTATCCAGATACCTGAAAGTAATTTAGCCAACTTGACCGATCTTCAGGAAGCTATCAAGGTGACAAAAGAATATTTAATTGATTGAGAGCAGGATGAAAAGGCGTGTAGTAATAACAGGTCTTGGTATAGTATCGTCGATCGGTATTGGAAAGGATACTTTCTGGAAAAATCTCGTTTCAGGAAGATCTGGTATTACTGATGTCGACAGGTTTGATGTGTCCAATTTTTCCATAAAAAAAGCCGGGGAGATCAAAGGCTTCAAACCGGATGATTTTATGCCATCAGGCTCAGTTAAAAAAATAGGCAGAGGGTCTCAGCTAGCCATTGCGGCCACATCGCTGGTTTTTAAAGACGCAGGATTGTCCCCAAATATATTTCGCGAAAAGCGCTCTGGGCTAGTTGTCGGGACAACAATGGGTGAGTCGCCTTCGATCGAAATGATCGACAGGTTCTGGACATCCGGGGGAGAAGAAAATGTGTATATGTCCAATGTCGCGAATTTTCCGGTAAACAATCTTTCAAACAACATCGGGTTCTCCTTTTCTGTGGCCGGATTGAATTTGGTTGTTCCTACAGCGTGTGCTGCTGGGAATTATTCAATAGGATTCGCGGCAGATCTGATATCGAGAAATAAATGCGATTTGCTAATAGCTGGTGGTGCCGATCCACTTTCGCGGTTGGCGTTTACGGGTTTTAATAGGTTGTTCGCAATGGCGCCGGAAAAGTGCCAACCTTTTGATAAGAACCGGAAAGGTATGATGTTGGGGGAAGGTGCGACAGTTCTTTTAATAGAAGCTCTTGAAAGCGCGAAAAAACGTAAAGCGCATATTTACGCGGAAATATTGGGATATGGCCTAAGCTGCGACGCGTATAACATGACAATTCCCAATGTGGATGGTATAGAGAAGGTTATGAGAAAAGCTTTAATTAACGCAGGGATCGGTCCGGGAGATGTTGACTATATTTCGGCCCATGGAACCGGGACTCCCGCTAATGATAATGCTGAATGCGAGGCGATACATCGGGTGTTCGGAGCCCATTCCAAAGATCTGGCTGTAAGTTCGATAAAATCCATGTTAGGGCACACCATGGGTACGGCAAGTGCTATTGAAGCGGCTGCTTGTTGTATGGCTCTGGAGACGGCTATTTTACCTCCAACTATAAATGTAGATGAACAAGACGAGGACTGCGATATTTTTTGTATTCCGAATAAAGCTGTAAAAAAACAAATTAGGGTAGCCTTGAATAATTCTTTTGCTTTTGGCGGGAATAACGCATGTTTGGTGTTAGGAGTTGTATGAATGGGGCGTATGATGTGATAGTAGTAGGTGCTGGGATAAGTGGTTTAATTTGTGGAGCGAAATTGTCAAAGGAAGGCTTCAGTGTTCTTGTTCTGGAAAAAAATTCTTACGCTGGAGGATGCATTTGTGGTGTGCGGAAAAAAGACTTCTATTTTGATTATGGAGCACATCTTTTTGGGAGTTTGAGTGCACACGGTATTTTTAAATACTATTTGGACAGTTTGAATGTTAAAGACTTAGATTTTATTCGCATATCGCCAAGTGATAGATATTTTTTTTCAGATGAAAAAGTAGAAATACCTGAAGATTTAGATGAGTACGTGGAAATGTTAAAAACTAAATTCCCAACAAGTTCTAGGCGAATTAATAGTTTTTTTAGGGAAGTTATACAAATTGCACGAAGCTATTCATCTGAAAAAAAATTAAGTAGATTTTACGATTTGAAGTTTATAGACTTGGTCAGAAAACATTTCTCAGACATAAAGTTGATAGGAGTGTTAATGGCTAGCTTTTCATATCTAGGCATCGCTCCAGGACAACTTGGTGCCACTTCAATGTCTCTCATGATGATTAGTTATCTTCGGGATGGAACATTTTATCCAAAGGGGGGGACGCAAGCAATACCAGATGCATTTGTTCGCGGCATTAAGAATACAGGAGGAGAAATTAAGCTTTGTGAGGAAGTGCGGAAAATTTGTATTGTTCGAGATAACGTTAAATTAATTACAACATCCAAAAAAAATCAGTATAGTTCAAAAGCTGTAGTAATTGCTTCTGACGTGAGGAGAGCATTTTCGAATATTATAGATTGCTCCAAACTTCCGGCAGGATACTTGTCTTTCTTGAAAAAGTTAAAGGTTGGGCCATCATTTTTTACTATGTATCTGGGGCTAAATAAAATTAATGATTTAAGCGAAAAATGTGGGTGGTATCATTCCTCCTATAACTTAGAGGCAAATGACGAATCACCTTTTTATGCGTTCTCGCCTAGCTGTATAGATAACAGCTTGGTTGCTTCCGATAAAAGCGTACTTCAACTTGCCATGCCATTTTATGAGGAAAATACATCTGAAATAGATTGGGAGAAACGTAAATATATGTTTCAGATTTGGATATGGAAGAAAATATGTGAAGTCATGCCACATTTGAGAGAACAAGTGCTATACGAAGAGGTCTCGAGTCCTAGTACAATTGAAAAATTTACTTTTAACACAAATGGTTCCATGTGTGGATGGGAGATGAGCCCGCAGTGTATGCATCTGAAAAGGTTGTATAATAAAACACCAATTGAGGGTGTATATTTGGCTGGTCATTGGACTAATCCTGGTGGAGGTGTTGCCCCATCGGCTACTTCGGGTTGGATTGCTGCTGAACAAGTTAGAGAATACATTTCATTATTAATGCAAACAAGGTAAGGTGATAAATGTATTTAGATATAGAGAAGAGTGAGCGAGACCGAATTGTAATTACTGGAGTAGGACCACTATGTTCTTTGGGCTCTGGGACTAAGCAAGTATGGGAATCCATAGATAAGGGAAAGCAAAATTTGGTTAAGCATAAACACACAATAGATGACATGGAATTAGGACAGTTTTATCTGCATAAAATTGAAAACTTTAATCTTGATGATTATGCTTTGCCGAAGGGAAATTATGTTTATGTAAATAGCTTGCGAGGTTTTAGAGACCCTGATGTGGATCTGCATTATTTTTTAGCCGCAGTTAAATTAGCATTAGAAGACAGTGGCTATGACTATGATTTAAAAGAAAACAAAGTCGGGCTTGTTCTTGCGCACGAGAATCCTGGGATGGAATCTTTGTTTGAAGATATAACGAAAAGTGCATACGAGATTTTCAAAAAATCTAAACAAAACGACAAATTAGATTTTATTCACGAATTATATGACGATTGTGAAGAGTCGGGATATAGTCTTCAGACGTTTACGTATTTGTACTCAGTTGCAAAAGTATTTGATTTGCACGGGTACTCTCTGTTTATAAATAATGCGTGTGCTTCAGGGCTCTTTGCAATCGAAGCGGCTGCCCGTAACATTAGAAGTGGCTTGAACACGGCAACGGTTGTTGCGGCGATAGATTCGCCCCTAAAAATTTATAAATATATGTGGTTTAAAAAGCTAGGTTTATATAACGATGAAGATGGTAAAATGAAGCCATTTTCAAAAAAGGCAAATGGAGTTGTTTTTGGTGATGGAGGCGCTGCGCTGATATTGGAAACGTTAGAAAGTGCAAAAAAGCGAGGTGCTACAATTTATGCAGAGTATTTAGGTGGTGGGTTTTGCTTAGAGGGGTGGAAAATCACAGTACCAGATATCACAAGTAATTATTATGAAAAAGCCTTTGAGGAAGCGATTTACCGTTCTGGCATCAAAGCAAATAGCATTGATTTAGTTAATCCACATGGAGTTGGGTTAAAAGTTACAGATTTATACGAAACCAGAACAATACAACGTGTACTTTCACAAAGAAGTGCTATGGTAAGTGCTTTTAAGCCATTAGTTGGCCATAATTTGGGAGGAAGTGCTTTGTTGGAAACAGTGATAGGGCTTTTAGCGATGCAACATCAAACTGTACCGGCAACGTTGAATTGCGAGGATGTCATTGATGGGTGCGATCTGAATATTATTAAAAACAATAAAAAGGCTAAAATCGAAACGTTCGCAAAAATGGCCATAGGTTTTGCTGGATACAATGCAGTTGGTATATTCAGAAAGGTATAATTAGCTGATTTGCAGATGAAAAATGTAGTTATTTTGAACACATTGGATAATAACGCAAATAGTATGCATATGACTATTGTTGACAAACTCAACAAAGTTCTTTCGCTGGAAAAATGCGATGTGCAGCATTACAAGATTCAGGATTTACATATAATGTCATGTGTAGGATGTTTTGGGTGCTGGGTTAAAACGCCTGGAATGTGTAGCATAGTTGATGATTCAAATGATATTATCAATGCTATCAAAAAGACGAATTATCTTGTCCTGCTCTCTACTATAATGTTTGGTAGCTATTCGTCTGACATGAAAAAGATTATTGATAGATTAGCGCCACTTGCAGAACCGTTTTTTAGGCAAATAGATGGTATAACACAACATGTGCCGAGAATTAATAGAGAAGTAAGGATTATAGCAATAGGTGTTAATGATACTGGACAGGATAAATATGGTGATGTATTTTCCTTGCTTGTTGAAAAAAATGCCCAAAATTTTTTTAATTCACGACATATTTGTCTTGTTTATAAAAGTTCGGTGGGGTGTAAAGGACTAGGGGATAAAATCTTATCTTTTATGCGGGGTTGAGTTAATATGAGTACTCAAATTTTAATATTAATTGGTAGCCCAAAGAAGAAGGATAGTACATCAGAATCAATTGCTACTAAATTAAAATTAATTTTGGGAGAGCAAGGAGCATGTGTACATGTCATGTCATTGTTTTTAAGTCTAAATGATAGCGAGAATATTGATAAATTTTTCAAAAAAATAAATTCAGTAGATATCATTACATTTATATCGCCGGTATATGTTGATTCTCCGCCTTTTATGGTTTTAAAATTTCTTGAAATTATTAGTGAAAAAAGCAAAACTCTTAATAATGAAAAATGCAAAAAAATTTTTGCTATTTCACTCTGTGGCTATCCCGAAGCTGTTCACAACGAGCTTTCTTTAATGATTTATAAAAACTTTGCGGATTGTTGTGGTTTTTTGTGGGGAGGAGGAATGTCGATAAGCATGGCACCATTTATTAGGCAGGATCATATAAGGTATATTGGTGTTAAAAATCAAAATTTACTGCATTCGTATGAGATGTTGTGCAGGAAGATGTTAAGTGTGGAGGATGAAATTGATGATGAATGCATAGAAGTTGCTCCAATATTACCCAAGTGGCTATATTTGTCAATCGCCCACATAGCATGGTATTGCTCTTATGTTAGAAATGTTCTTAAAAGAGGCTAACAGTAAAACATGGCTGGCTTAATATTCACAATATCAAATTGTATAGTTTGGGTCACATGTATTATTCTTATCATAATACTCTTTGTATATGGTAAGAAAAAAGTTCACTACATGTGGGCATATTTTAATTTTGTGGGTGGCCTATGGGGATTAGGTGGTTTTTTAGTTGGTTTGTCCAAAGCCCCAACTGTTGCTATGATATCGTGGAAAATCGCATTGATAGGGTCCATATTTTCTCCAATTGTGTTCTATCATATGATAACTGTGTTAGGCGATTTGAATCGCAAGAAAATATTGTATATTTTTTACGCTTTTGGTATGTTTTTCTACCTTTTAACACTATTTGACTTTCTTGATTTATCAATAACACGGATTCATGATTCTTTGTTTTATGTAAAAGCGACAAATTACAAATGGGGACTTTTGGTGTCAATCTGGGGAATGATAGTCGCTTGTGCAATTGTAGAGCTATTTGTGTTGCTTAAGCAATCTACAGGAGCAAAGCGTACCCAGTATCAATTTATTTTTATAGGTTTTGTGGCAGCATTTTCTGGGGCAATATTAGATACCTTGCCCATGTGGGGATTAAACTTCCTGCCAGCGGCAAATTTGTTGATTTCGTTTTATTGTGTACTAGTGACGTATGCTATTTTGAGGCATAATTTGCTCGACATTGAAGTTATTATCAAAAAAACACTCGTATTTGCGGGTCTTTTCATTTTTGCGTATACGGTATTTGCGACTTTTGCATATATAGGTACAACATTTTTGGAAAACGTTGTTAATAATAGGTGGATAGCTATGATGCCATCAGTATTTATCGTTGTAATGTTATTGCGGCCATTAGAAAGCTTTCTCCGAAATATAACTGACAAATACCTATTTCAAAAACAGTATGACTCAAAACAGTTATTAAAGCTGTTCGCGAATGAGGTGTTATCGGTTCTTGATATTAACCGTCTAGTGAATTTGACTGTGAATAGGCTTGTCGATTTTATGAAATTGGAAAATGCTTATATAATGTTGTTGGATGAGAATAGGGAGATGTTTCGCGTTGTGGCATTCAGCGGAATGAGTCCTTCAAAATGGCATTTGGACGCCCAAAAAGAGTTTTTTGCCTATTTGCAGGTTACAGGAAAATATCTCCTTTTGGATGACCCTGCCAGAAAAAATATATTAAACCCATCGATAGTGTCTGTCATGGCGGATGAAAGATCAGTTTTAGCTATTCCTCTCTTTCATCGAAATGAAATGGTAGGGGTCTTGTTTCTCGGGAAGAAAAAATCGGATGAGATCTTTAACCAGGAAGATATTGATATCCTCTTGCCGTTGTCCCGCACATTATCGATAGCCATAACGAACGCGCAGCTTTTTGAAAAGCTGTCTCAGGCACAGGCGCAGGCCGCCCAGCGGGAAAAGATGGCGGTTATTGGTACGCTCTCGGCCGGGATAAACCATGAGATATGTAATCCCCTGGGGATAGCGCGGGGGCAGTGCGAAATGTTCCTTCTCAACATGCAGGACGGTTTGTACGCCACCAAATCTACGGGTGAACTTTTGGAGCAGGCCAAAGTGATAATGGAAAAGGTCATAAAAGAGACAGACAGGGCGACCGTTATAACGAAGAAATTGTCTTCATTCGCGAAGCCGGCCAAAGGGGAAATAACCAATGATGTCAACGCCGAGAAAGAGATAGATGAAGTAATGACGCTCGTGGAACATGATCTCAAGTTGGATAATATAGTCATAACCAAGAGGGTGGAGGGCGATATCCCGGCGATATCCGCCGACAGGAAACAGCTCCAGGAGATACTTTTTAATATCGTGCGTAACGCGGCGCAGGCCATGGGACAGCGTGGGACCATTGAGATATCGGTTTACGCGCGGTTCGGGGAAGTCTACATCGACATTACGGATACAGGTGAGGGGATAAGCAAACAGGACCAGGCGCGCATTTTCGATCCATTCTTCACGACAAAAGAACCGGGTAAAGGTACGGGATTGGGCCTTTTCATAGTGAAGCAGATCGTGGAAAGGAATAACGGCCGGATCTTTGTTAAAAGCGAATCCGGCAGTGGGACCACGTTCACGCTTGTTTTTAAGGCTTTTGATAGCAGTGATGTGAATGAACATGACAATATAGGCGTGAGAGAAAATAACGCGTAAATATCGGGGTATTTCATTAATATGGGGGGAGGCAAGGTGGATAAACCAAAGATACTTTCGGTGGATGATGAAGCGAATTTCACCGATATGCTTAAACAGTACTTTGAGCCGAGGGGCTACGAGATCGATACGGCGTCTAACGGGGAAACGGGCATCGAAATGCTGAAACTTAAGAAATATGACGTGGCACTTCTGGACTTCAAGATGGTAGGGCTTAACGGGGACGAAGTTATGGGGTGCATTAAGGATGTTTCTCCCGGTACGACTATAATCTTTATCACCGCCTTCAGTGATTCCGGGAAGACCAGGCAGTCCCTTATAGACAAAGGCGCTTACGCGTTCATGGAAAAACCTGTTGCCAGCCTCAAGAATCTCGAGGAATTGGTGAACCAGGCCGCTAACACCGTAAGGAGGAGTGAATAATATGCTAAAATTACTTGTTGTCGATGACGAAGTGGACATCTGTGATTTTGTAAGAAGTTTCTTCAAGGAACGTAATTTTGAGGTATTTGTCGCATACAACGGCAAGAAGGCCATCGAGACCATTGAGAAGGAAAAACCGGATATCGTGCTTCTCGATATGAATATGCCCGGAATGACCGGACTTGAAGCGCTTCGGGAGCTTCGGCAGCAAGGCAACCAGATAAAAACTATCATGGTGACCGCCGTCGACGAGCCGGATAAGATCGAGGAAGCGAAAAAACATGGTGTGGTGGAGTATATAACGAAACCGCTGCTTTTAGAGCAGCTTGAACGTACGGTTTTTACCGTGGCGGAACAGATAAGGATGGATAGCGCAAAATAACGGTTCGGCTGAAAGGGGAGAGGGAGAAATGGCTTACTCAGATAGCTGGCAGAGGTTGCAGGACTGGACGGTCGAGAAGATAAAGAACTGCGACGGGGCCCTTATACCAATGGACAGGGACAGTATAAGGCAGCGGCAGGAACCCGAGCTCGATTACCAGTTCATGCTTGAGGCGGCGTCGCGTACCATGATACGCTTCAAGAAGCCCGAAAGGCTTATAAGGATGATAGTCCGGGTAATGGATGAGCAGGTGAAGGTAACGCATACTGCTATGCTTCTCAGGAAAGACGCATCCGGGCCTTTCACCCTGATAGACAGTAAGGGCGCGGAAGGAGTCAAGATACCGGTCGGGTTCATTAAGCTTACCGACGAGAATTCGCTTATACGCCTTTTTAACGAACGCCATAATTACAAAATGTCGGAATCCGGGTCGGTTGGGTACAAGGACCTCTTGAATTTCCTTCAGCGAGACCCGGCGACCAAGTCCGATAGCGACCTGAAATCCATAGTTGAAATGGCCATCAAGCAGATGGAGCTTTTAAAGGCGACTTTATGCGTGCCGGTATATTATAAAAAAGACCTTATCGGCGTACTTATATTGGGGAAAAAGCTCTCGAATGTGAAGTTCTCAAGGCAGGAAATAGGGTTCTTTACGACATTGGCCAACGACGTAGCGATGGCGCTTTCGAACGCGCAGCTGATACAGGACCTCCAGGATAAAATATTCGAGGTGCATAATCTCTATGAAAGGGAGCATAGCCTGTTCATACATACCGCGATATCTCTTGCCGCCGCTATCGACGCCAGGGACCCGTATACACACGGCCATACCGAGCGTGTGACGCAATACGCTCTAAGCATAGCCGAAGAGCTCCAGGAGCTTCCGGAAGCAGCGGAATACGCTAATTTCAAGGAAACGCTGCATATTTCCGGCCTTTTGCATGATGTCGGGAAGATAGGCGTGCCGGATGGCATTCTCAATAAAAAGAGCAGCCTTACGGACGACGAGTATGAAAAGCTCAAGGAGCATTCAGTTACGGGAGCGGCTATACTTTATCCGATACGTGAGCTCGGCGATGTGGCGCGTGAGGTCCGGTGCCATCATGAACGATGGGATGGGAAAGGATACCCTGACGGGTTGAAAGGCGAGGAAATACCGTTCATTTCGCGTATAATATCCGTCGCGGATACGTTTGACGCGATAACGAGCGACAGGCCGTATAGACAGAAAAAAATGGCGGAAGTAGCCATACAGATCATCAAGGATAATTCTGGCAGCCAGTTCGATCCCATAGTGGTAAGCGCTTTTCTGCTGGCGCATCGGAAAGGCAAATTTGGTAACGTGTCATGAACGCATTTGCGTTATCAGGATTTTTAGCGGGCTTTGCGTGCTTATGCATGGGGTTATTTGTTTTAAGGTACTCCACCAATAAAATCCATTTTACATTTTCCTTACAAGTACTTTCTATCTCCATATGGGGTTTTGCATGTGGCTTTGCAGGAATTGCAAAAAATCCAACTAATGCTTTGTTGTGGTGGAAGATCGCGCATATAGTTGCTTTTTTTATTATTGCATTTTTACTGCATCATGTTCTATTGGTTAGACAATTGAGTCGTCCGATACTAATATTTGGGGCGTATGTTATTTCGGTTTCTTTGCCAATTGTCTTCTATCTTAATTTTCATGGTATAACCATGAGATATGTATTCGATAGTTTTTATATTCCTGCCTATACAAATCTCATTTATCCTTCATATTGCATTCTTTGGTTCGCAATTGGTGTTTATATAACAATTCTTTTAATTGGTATGTACAGGCAAGCCTCTTTACCGGAAAAAACCGTTGCCAGATTATATATTTTTTCATATATTTTGGGGCTATGGGGTGGGGGAGCATATATCTTTCTCATATTTGGCTTAAATATCTATCCGTATGGAAATTATCTATTGCCAGTTATGTGTATTATTATGACATATGCGATATTTAAGCACAGGCTATTCGAGATTAATGTTATTATGAAGAAAACGCTTATCTATTCGCTTCTCATAACGGTAATTACGCTTTCATATTTTCTTATTGTCTATGCAATGGAACGATTTTTTAGTGTCTATGTTGGTTATCATTCACCGTGGTTGTCCATTTTGATAATTTCATTTATTATTTTGATCTTCACGCCATTAAAGAACCGTATACAACATATCATTGATAAATACTTCTTTCGTGGTAGTATTGACCAGATAGATGAGGAGAACCGCCGTTTGGGATCCGAGCTGGAAAGGTCCGAGAGGTTAAAGTCCTTAGCAACGCTGGCTTCAGGCATGGCCCATGAGATAAAGAACCCGTTAACGTCTATTAAGACGTTCTCGGAGTTCGTGAAGACACGAGGAATGGATGCCGAGTTTCGGGAAAAATTTCAAAAAATAGTCCCACAGGAAATAGATAAAATAACCAATATCGTGAACCAGCTCCTTGATTATTCAAAAACGGACCGCACAAGGCTGGCAGAATGCAATATCCATGACATTCTGGATTATGTGCTGGCGCTCCATAATAATGAGCTTATCAAGCGCGGTATACGCCTTGAGAAGGCATATGAGGCCCGGGACGCCGGTATTACCTGTGACGCTAATAAGCTCAAACAGGCCTTTATAAACCTGGTCTTGAACGCGATAGAGGCTATGGGCAGGGATGGGGCCTTGACCGTACAAACTGAAGCGGATGAAAAGGTGTTAACCATTGTAATTAAAGATACCGGCCCGGGGATATCTAAAGAAAATTTAGCGCACTTATTTGATCCATTCTTTACGACCAAGGATAATGGTACCGGATTAGGGCTTTTTGTGACTCATCAGATAATTACCGCGAATGGTGGCAAGATATCCGTATCCAGTGAAGAGGGGAAAGGAACAGAGTTCAGGGTGGAGTTGATCAAACATGAATGCATTCACGTTTTCAGGATTTACTAGGCACATTGACTTAAAGGTTGTTGGGAGTCCATATACCTTCGAAAAGTATACGCTTAATAGCAGGGGGGCGATATATGGGCGGGCGGCCACAAAAGAACAAATAAAGCGCAGGATTTCACCTCAAATATTAGTATTTAAAAATTCAATTTTTGCGGGACATTGGACCACAAGCGGTCTTGGACAAACTGGTATTCCAGTTGTGGCATTATCTGGAAAAGCCGCTGCCAAGACGATATTGTCCTTAATTGCAGGAGAATGAAATGACCTTATTCGGCGTCTCCGCATTGTTAGCCGGAGTCACAAGTTTTTTTATGGGTATCTTTGTCTATTTGAATGGACAAAATGAAAAAGTAAACCGGACTTGGTTGGGAGTGACTTTTAGTGTCACAATTTGGGGTTTTGGGAGTTTTATAGCTACACACCCTTCTAATATTGGTTTTTCAATGCTTTTTTGGAAGCTGACATACATAGGAGTGATCTATGTCCCGGTATTTTTTTTCCATTTTGTTTGTGTTTTTTTAAAAATTGATAGAAGTAAGTTTATCAAGTTTTTATACCTTCTCGCGAGTTTTTATTTGGTCTCCTATCTCTTTTTTGATGACACATTCTTGGGGGGTATTAATACAATTTTCGAGGGATTGCATTGGTGCGGTTACCCGGGACCAATATTTATTACGTTCTATGTCTCATTTTACTTAGGGCTTAATCTTTACTCGTTTTATTTGTTATTTAAAAAACTCAAATCGTCTTCGGGTATCGAAAAAACTCAGTTATTTTACCTGATAATAGGATCCGCCATAGGGTGGATAGGCTCCGAGGGCTGTTTCGCTGGGGTCTGGAATATCCCCATATATCCCTTATCAAATTTTCTTACAGCAATTTATCCCATAATTCTTGGGTATGCTATTGTGAGGCACCAACTTCTTGAGATAGATGTTATCATTAAAAAGACCCTCATCTATTCCGTTCTGATAACCATAATTACGTTGCTATATTTCCTGATGGTTTACGCCATAGAGCGGCTCTCCAGCGTGTATATTGGCTATCATTCGCCTTTACTGTCAGTCGCCATAATTACATTCTTTATTCTCATCTTTACCCCTCTTAAGAACCGTATCCAGCATATCATCGATAAATATTTCTTCCGAGGCAGCATAGACCAGATTGACGCGGAAAAACGCCTATTGGAATCCGAACTGGAAAGGTCCGAGAGGTTAAAGTCCTTGGCAACGCTGGCGTCAGGCATGGCCCATGAGATAAAGAACCCGCTTACCAGTATCAAAACGTTCTCAGAGTTCGTTAAAACGAAAGGCGGAGACCCCGAGTTCAAGGAGAAGTTTGAGAAGATAGTCCCCCAGGAAATAGACAAAATAACCAATATCGTGAACCAGCTCCTGGACTACTCAAAGACTGACCGCACAAGACTGACCGAGTGTAATATCCATGACATATTGGACTATGTGCTTGAGCTCCACAATAATGAGCTTATGAGGCGTGGGATAAGGCTCCAGAAGGCCTACGGGGCCCAGAACCCGAATATCACCTGTGACGCCAACAAACTCAAACAGGCGTTTATTAATCTGGTATTGAACGCCATAGAGGCCATGGGGGAGAATGGGGTATTGACGGTAGGGACGGAGGGGGCTGATCATTTGGTTGTTATGGTGAAAGATACCGGTCCGGGGATTTCGCCCGCAAACATTCCACATCTATTTGACCCCTTCTTTACGACAAAGGATAGCGGCACGGGATTAGGGCTGTTCGTTACTCATCAGATAATATCCTCAAATGGCGGGAAGATATCAGTATCCAGTGAAGAGGGGAAGGGTACAGAGTTTAAGGTGGAGTTTTGAGGGTAAAGGAATAATGAGTGTCTTTCAGTTATCAAATATCATGGTAGTGGCGACTAACTTTGGTATTGCCATATTTTTTCTTTTTAGCGCAAGAAAGCACTATTTGTTCGCATTATTTACCATGAGTGCTGGTGTTTGGGGAGTTGGAGCTTATATCTTTTCGTCAGCTTCAATGCAAGGGTATGATCTAGCGTTTTTAGGGTGGAAGATAGCATATATGGGGGCGTTCTTCACGGTAATATTTTTTTCACATTTTGTGATGAAATACCTGGATATGGGTCGTAAAAAACTTATCTTATATTTATACATATCGGGTTTAATCTTTTCATTTTTTAATTGGTATCAAAACTCGCATTATTTCTTGCAAGACTTACGTTTTGTTTTTAATGAGATATATTGGCTCGATGCCATAAAAGCTAATAATTTTTTGTGGTACATATTTTATGTGAGTTATTACTGGGTTGCCTTGCTTTATGTTTTTTACAAGTTAATAGTTAAGTACTGCGACTCCGAAGGCGCATACAAACAAAAAATCAAATATTTTATAATTGCGGCTGGCATTGGTTGGTTGGGGACGGAACCGCTTTTTTTGCCAGCACTTCATGTTGACGCATATCCTTATTCGAACTTCCTTATCGCGATATATCCATTAATATTTGCATATGCTATTGTTCGGCATCAGGTGATGGATGTCGAAATCATAATTAAGAAGACCCTAATTTATTCTGCTCTAATAACTGTTATTACTTTGCTTTACTTTCTTATTGTCTATGCTATGGAACGTATCTTCAGTGTGTATATTGGCTATCACTCTCCATTTTTATCTATTCTGATAATATCATTTATCATCCTAATTTTCACGCCTCTCAAGAATCGGCTTCAACATATAGTTGATAAGTACTTCTTCAAGGGAAGCATAGACCAGATAGACGCGGAAAAACGCCTGTTAGAGTCCGAGCTGGAAAGGACAGAACGCCTCAAGTCCATAGCTACATTGGCTTCAGGCATGGCCCATGAGATAAAGAACCCGCTAACAAGTATAAAAACGTTCTCGGAGTTCGTTAAAACGCGCGGTATGGAGCATGACTTTAGAGAGAAGTTCGAAAAGATAGTCCCCCAGGAAATAGACAAAATAACCAATATCGTCAACCAGCTCCTGGATTATTCCAAGACAGACCGTACAAGGCTGGCCGAATGTAACATTCATGATATTCTGGACTATGTGCTGGAATTACACAATAATGAGCTTATAAGGCGTAATATAAGGCTTGAGAAGGCCTATGCGGCCCAGAACCCGAACATCACCTGTGACCCCAATAAGCTTAAACAGGCCTTTATAAACCTGGTCCTGAACGCCATAGAGGCCATGGGGGAGAATGGGGTATTGACGGTAGGGACGGAGGGGGCTGATCATTTGGTTGTTATGGTGAAAGATACCGGTCCGGGGATTTCGCCCGCAAACATTCCACATCTATTTGACCCCTTCTTTACGACAAAGGATAGCGGAACGGGGTTAGGGCTTTTTGTGACTCATCAGATAATTGCCGCGAATGCTGGTAAGATATCCGTAGTTAGTGAGAAGGGGAAGGGTACAGAGTTTAAGGTGGAGTTTGATCTATAAGGCTATATCGTGAGCGTGAACGTTGTTCCTGTTCCTAAAGTACTTTTTACATCTATTTTTCCGTTATGTTTATCAATTATCCCATGAACTACGCTTAGCCCCAGCCCCGAGCCTTCGTCTTTCCGGGTGAAGAACGGGTCGAATATGTTCTTTAAGTCTTTTTTGTCTATACCACACCCTGTATCCTCGATGGAGATAGATATTTTACTATCAAAGATACGTGTTCTCACGGTAAGTGTCCCGCCGGACTTCATGGCGTCAATAGCGTTCAGTAAAAGGTTTAACAGCGCTTGTTTCATCTGGGGGGGATCGATGTTGACCATAGGTAACGGTGAGAGTTCTTTTATGGCCCTTATATCTTTCTTGATCATTTCATTGTTGAGTAGGGACAGTGTCTCCTCTATCAGGGCGTTCATATCGGTCGGTACCGGGACCAGCTCCTTAGGTTTGGAGAATTCCAGTAGTTGTTTGACTATGTTGTTTATCCGTTCAACTTCGGTTATGACGATACCGGAGAATTTATCCCTGAATTCCGGGTTGTCGCCTTTGACGGGCAGGTATTCGGCGAATGTTTTTATGGCGGTCAGGGGGTTCTTTATCTCATGTGCCATGCCGGCAGCGAGTGTGGAAACGGCTTTCAATTTCTCGCTTTTTTGGAGCTCCCCCCGCAGGCGGATGTTTTCTTCGTCTATCTGGTCAATAGTGTTATGGAAGTAATATTTATCAACTGTCTTTTGTACCTTGATTTTGACTGGTTGCAAAACTATGGTAAAAAGTAAGATTATGGCGATTGTTAAATATGGCGAATGATAACCGTAATAATTTCGGAATATAAGTTCGATAACGATTATCACGAAGAAGTATAATAATGTAATTATGGTGCCAAGAATGGAATAAACAAGTGTTTTTCGTATGATTATCCTGAGGTCAATTAATCTATGGGCAAGTATTGCATATGTAAAACAGATCACGTAAAGTATCGCGAATAAATTTAAATAAGGAGGTAATGATACCCGGAAAAAGAGCAGGTAATTGCTCGAGCCCGAGATATATCCGCATACGATCCCAATAAGCAGGTATCTGATCTGGTTTTTTAATAATTTTGAGGCATGCTTATACGAAGAGATCAGGTAATAGGTTGAAAGTATGGCATATGTATAGAAATAAATCAAATATGCGATGTAGGCTAATTCGGGGATGCCCCAATATGGGAAAATCCCGATGGGACGCATGCCGCTGATAAAATATTTTGTAAAGATTATAGGCAAGAACAAAATGCTGATGACATAACCAGTTTTTATTAATCGCTTAAGTTCTAATTGTAAAAAAGTGGTTATGAAGTGGAAAAGTGTTATTGGTATAAATACTGCGCCGCAATGTAATATTCGAAACCAAAGCATAGTTCCGGAATATGTCTCGGCTATTGGCCAAAAAATGTATCCAAAGCTCCACATGGCAAAAGATAAATTGGCCAATCCACAGCGAATGTTTATTTTTGAGTGGGGATTTCTGAATATAACTAAGAGGGCAAGAGAAAAGGCGCCCAGGAAATTTATGATGCCACTGATAGAAAATAGAAGTAAGTTGTTGTAAGATTGCATATGGACTTCTATGCTTTATATCATTTTAACCTTTTCTTTTACTTCCTTGCTGTCGAAAGGCTTTGTGATATAGTCTATTGCGCCGAGTTTCACCGAGCGTGCCGCGGTCTCTACGCTCTGGTATCCGGTAATGATGATAACTTTGATGTCGGGGGATATGGCGCGGATCTCGGCCAGGGTTTCCAGGCCGTTCTTTACCGGCATTTTAAGGTCCAGGAGAAGGCCGTCGTAATTATTGTTCCTCACTTCCTGCACGGCTTCATCGCCGGACGAGGCGAACCCCAGGATATAATCGTCCCCCAGGATCAGGTCAAGGGCTTCACGTATGCCTTTTTCGTCATCGCATATCAGTAAGCGTTTTTTATTATTCATGGAACTCCTCCTTATGCAATCTTATAAAGCAGGTGGGGATAATACACATATGGCTTCCGCATCGGCCTTGGACGCGTTCACGAATCTGTGTTTGAGCGAAGCGTCGAAGTAAAGGCTGTCACCCTTACGGAGGGTATATTTATCCTCTCCCACATGCGCGTCAAAAGATCCGGATATGACGTAAACAAATTTTTCAATGCCAGGTTTGGTCTGCTCTTCCTGGGTCGACCCTCCTGGGCCGAGAAGCATCATAAGAGGCATGATCTTTTTATCCAGGGCCTTCATTACAAGTAGTTCGTATTTCGCTTTTGCCGAATGGACAAAATGTTCCGTGCGTTTTTTGTGGGGAACCGCCTCAACGGTCTTATTTTCGTCCTCAAGTTCCCTGTAAAGTTCTGCTATGGAGACGTCCAATGCCTTACAGATACTTATGTGGGATTTTAATGTGCCGGGCATCTTATTGTTTTCCATGCGGCTTAGCGTTGCCAGGGCGACGCCGCTTTTACTTGATAATTCCTCAAGTGTGAGGCCTTTATCTTTCCTCAATTGGTGCAATCTATGGCCTATTTTCATGTGTCACCTCCGTTTGGGTATAATATTACTATACTTCAAATTTAAACAATAATCAAATTAAATTTCCCATTTATCAAACCGTACCCGGTACAAGGTGAAGGCGGGGACAGGTTAAGCGGGAGTTTGTACCAGGTACAAGGTTGCTCGGAGGCCCAGAAAGGCGGGGACAGGTTGAGAAGGAGTTTGTACCAGGTACAAAAGGTGAGAAAGGTTCAGACCGACCGAGGGGCCACCGAGCCCCGAGGAAGTGTCGGAAACCCAGGAAGGTTCAGACCGACCGAGGGGGCACCGAGCCCCGAGAAAGTGTCGGAGGTCCAGAAAGACGGGGACAGGTTGAGCGGGAGTTTGTACCAGGTACAAAAGGTGAGAAAGGTTCAGACCGACCGAGGGGCCACCGAGCCGCGAGGAAGTGTCGGAGGGCCAGAAAGGCGGGGACAGGTTAAGCGGGGGTTTGTACCAGGTACAAGGTTGCTTACACATTCTTGTTATAATAGGATGCTTGTGGTAAAATTATAGGCCATGAGCAAAGAATTCATAATAGTAAAAGGGGCCAGAGAACATAATCTCAAGGGTATTGATGTAAAAATACCACGGAACACTTTGTGTGTGGTAACGGGCCTGTCCGGGTCGGGTAAATCCTCGCTTGCTTTCGATACTATTTACGCGGAAGGACAAAGACGTTACGTCGAGTCACTATCAAGTTACGCGCGGCAGTTCATTGAGCAGCTCCAGAAGCCGCATATTGACCACATAGAAGGGTTGTCGCCTACTATAAGTATTGAGCAAAGGACCGGGGGACGTAACCCCCGTTCAACGGTAGGGACACAGACGGAGATATATGACCACCTGAGGGTGCTTTTCGCGAGGATAGGTATACAGAAATGCCCGAAATGCGGCCGCGAGATCTCCGCCCAGAGTTCCCAGCAGATCGTCGACCAGATACTTGTGTATCCAAAGAAAACCCGCCTGATGCTACTGGCTCCGCTTGTGCAGGGGCGTAAGGGTGAGCATGTTGATATCATGCGCAATGCCCGAAAAGAGGGGTTCATACGTCTTCGTGTAGACGGTACGATAACGGAGATAGGCGACCGTATCCCGGAGCTTAACAAGAAGGTGAAACATACTATTGAAGCCGTTGTGGACCGGCTGGAGATAAATAGCGGGGCGCGCACGCGACTTTCCGACTCGGTGGAGACCGCGCTTAAAACGGCGCAGGGGGCCATTATCGCCGCAGTTACGGACCCATCCGGGAACATAACCGGAGAAACGCTTTTTAGCGAGCATAACGCGTGTCTTGCCTGTGGGGTGAGTTTTGAAAAACCGGAACCGCGTAATTTCTCATTCAATAGCCCATACGGAGCGTGTCCGTCATGTAATGGGCTCGGGAACCGTATGGAAATAGACCCGGACCAGGTGGTCCCGGATAAGGATGAAACGGTATTAAGGGCTGTTGTGCCGTGGAAACGCGGAGGTAAGGGAATGGTCCTGCATTTCCGGAGGCAGCTTCGCATGCTGGCACGTTACCACGGGTTCGATCCCGACGCCCCCTATAGGTCCCTTACGGCCGCACAGAAACATATGGTCCTGCACGGCGATCCCGACAGTGGTTTTGAAGGTGTGATCCCGAACCTGGAAAGACGGTTCCGTGATTCCGACAGTGATTTTATAAAAGAGCTTATAGGAACGTTCATGTCCGTGCAACCTTGTCTGACATGTAAAGGGCAGAGGTTGAACCCTGTCGCGCTTAACGTGTTCATAGGCGGGAAGAACATAGCGGATGTATGCGAGCTCTCGGTGTTGGGGGCCAAAGAGTTCTTCACATCATTAAAGCTGGATGATACCCGCAGGATGATAGCGGAGGAGATCCTGAAAGAAGTAAGGCTGAGATTGGATTTCATGATAAATGTCGGCCTGGGATATCTTACGCTCGACCGGGGAACGAATACGCTTTCCGGCGGGGAGGACCAGCGTATACGCCTGGCCACGCAGATAGGCGCGGGCCTTGTCGGGGTACTTTACGTGCTGGACGAGCCGAGTATTGGACTCCATCAGCGGGATAACCAGAAGCTCCTGGATACGTTGATCGCGCTTAAGGACATGGGGAACACGCTTATCGTGGTCGAGCACGACGAGGCGACCATACGCAAGGCCGAGTATATAATCGATCTGGGCCCGGGAGCCGGTGAACATGGGGGCAAGGTGGTAGCCGCGGGTACTCTGGACGATATTTTGGCCAGTCCGGCCTCACTTACGGGGAAATATCTCAGGGGGGAACTTGAGATAATGATGCCGGAAGAACGCCGCGCATGGACCAAGGATAGATCCCTGACCATTGTCGGCGCGACCGAACATAATCTCAAGGGCGTTGATGTTACGATACCGCTTGGGGTATTTAACTGTGTTACCGGAGTTTCAGGATCAGGGAAAAGCACCCTGATAGACGAGGTGCTGTATAGGGCACTTTCAAAAAAGCTTTATGGCGCGAAAGTGAAACCCGGCCGCCACAAGTCCATAAAAGGCGTAAAGAACATCGATAAGGTCATAGTGGTCGACCAGTCACCTATAGGACGCACACCGAGGTCCAATCCCGCGACATATACGGGAGCCTTCGACCCGATAAGGAAGCTTTTCAGCTCTCTGCCGGAATCGCGTATGCGCGGATACCAGCCCGGGCGGTTCAGCTTCAACGTAAAGGGTGGGCGCTGCGAGGCCTGCCAGGGTGATGGCGTTAAAAAGATCGAAATGCATTTCCTCCCGGATGTATATGTCGAGTGCGAGGTCTGCTCGGGCAAGAGGTTCAACGACCAGACGCTTGAGGTAAGATACAAGGGCTATAACATATCCGAAGTCCTGGCTATGAGCGTGGAGGAGGCCCTGGACCTCTTCCGTAACATACCGACCATACAGGTCAAGCTCCAGACGCTCATGGATGTCGGCCTGGGATATATACGCCTGGGACAGCAGGCTACCACACTTTCGGGAGGCGAGGCCCAGCGAATAAAGCTCGCGACCGAACTTTCTAAACGGGCGACCGGCAGGACCCTCTATATCCTGGATGAGCCTACTACGGGTCTTCACTTCGCGGATATACATAAGCTTCTGGAAGCTCTTCACAGACTTGTATCCTCCGGGAATACGGTGCTGGTCATAGAACATAACCTTGATGTGATCAAGTCCTCTGACCACATAATAGATCTTGGCCCCGAAGGCGGGGACGAGGGAGGATATCTTGTGGTGAGCGGGACCCCCGAAGATGTGTCCGCATGTAAGGCCTCTTACACCGGTCGCTACCTAAAAAATATCTTGAAGTAGCCTATCTTATTTGATAGCATATGTGGGTCGAATTCTTAGCGTATAAATAACTTACCATATTTATTATATGAAACTTATCAAGATCTTCGCGGTCATTATAGCGGTATTCTCGTTCCTATCCTGTTCCGTGGGGCCATTGTCGGCGGATACCGGCGCATTGCAGGCTGACATGGATTTTGCCAGGAAAGCCGTAAAGGACGGGTTTTTTGACCTTGCTGGAAAGAAGCTGACCGAGATATTGCGCACGCCCGGTCTTTCCCGCGACGTTGAGTGCGAGGCGCATCTTCTGATGGGGAAGGTCTATTACGGGGAGAACTTGCCGTCAAAAGCCTTGAGCGAGTTCAATATAGTCGTAAAACTCATGGATAATAGTGACCTTGCCGGATACGCGACTTACTGGATCGCCGAAGTATACTTTCGTGAGGGGGATTTTGAGAGAGCGTTGTCATTCTACCAGGATGTGATCGAATCATATCCGCTTAATGAATACGTGTCATATGCATATTATTCGCAGGCCTGGTGTTACGATAAGATAGGCGAGCAGAAGGCGGCCGTCGATACCTTGCGTACTTTGCTTAAAGAGTACCCCGGCAGTGAACTGGCGGTAAAAGGTAAATATAAGATCGGGGAGATCTACTATACAAGAGGCGAGTATAAGAAGGCTATTGACGAGATCGGGCAGTTCATCAGGGCTTATCCCGTGAATGAGAACATCTTTGACGCATATTACATGCTCGGAGACAGTTATTTCAAGATGGGGAACATGGAGAAGGCCATAGAGGAATACAGGAATTCCCTTGGGATATCCGACGAGACGCCATGGAAGCCTATAGCGATATATCGTACGGGGAAAGCGTATTACAAGCTCGGGGAGCTGGATAAGAGCCTTGAGAATTTTAACAAGGCGGCTTCTCTCTCAAAAGATCCGGGTGTCAGGAGCGCCGCGGTGGTAGGCGCGGCCCATATCTATTCAGATCAAGGAGATACCGGTAAGGCCATAGACGCGTATAGAGAGGTGGTCGAGAGCGCGGCGCCTAACGAGTGGACGGATGACGCCTACTACTGGCTGGGCGAGTTGTATTATAAAAGTGGTGACAACAAGAACGCCATAAAGGTCTACGAAAAGGCGCTTTCAATATATCCGAACGGCGAATTTTCCGACGAGATGCATTATAACCTCGCGTGGGCATATCTGGGGGCCGGGGATGAGGACAGAGCGCTTGAGGAATTTGATAAGACCATTGAGGGATCGGACCGGGAAGACCTGGTCGTAAGCGCTTTGTGCGGTATCGGGGATATTCTCAGTTCGCGGGGAAGGATGGACAGGGCCCTTGATATGTATGACAGGGTGCTTAGGGATTACCCGGGGAGCATATTCGCCGATCACGCCCAGTACGAGATGGCGCGTATACTTAAGGAAATGGGGCGCACTGATGCCGCCATTCTGACCTACCAGTCGCTCCTGGTGAATTTTCCCAGGTCCACGCTCGCTGACAGGACGCATTACCAGCTTGGTCTTTTGTACTCAAAAAAGAACGAGTTCAACGATTCAATAGCCCAATATGACGCGATCATACGCGAATACCCGGACAGCTATCTTTACGATGACGCGCGGCTCCAGAAGGCCAACGACCTCTACAACAAGGGAGATTATAGTAAGTCCGCCGGGCTTTATGAGAATATCATTAAAAAGAGCGAACGAAGCGATATATTGGAAAAAGCTAAATATTACCTGGCGTGGGCATATTACAAAACAGACCAGGAGAAGAAGGCGCTGGACCTTTTTAACTCGCTACTCGCGGTCGATAACGGGTCGCGTTTCGCGGCAGGGATCAAGCTGTGGTTCGGGGAATATTACTACGGTAAGGGCGAGCTTGATAAGGCGCAGAATTATTTCAGGGAGGTACAAGGCGATTTCCCCGGAACGGAGTCGGCCGACAGCGCCGCGTATTGGCTCGGGTGGGCGCTATATGACGCCAAGAAGGTGGATGCCAGCATAGGGCAATTCACCAAGTTCATAGAGGACCGACCGTCGAGTGAGTGGACGCCCAAGGCCATATTAGCTCTGGGGGATATATACCGCAGGGAAGGTTCGTATGATAACGCTATTGACGAATATGAACGTTTGATAAACAGGTATCCCAATAGCGGGATAACGAGCCTGGCCAATATACGTATCGGTGTGATACTTAAGGAACAGGGTAATTTCAGGCTGGCTTTGGAGTATTTCAGGGTAGGGCTTACCGATGAGAACACTGAGAACAACGCTCAGGTCCAATATGATATCGCGGAGTGTTATGAGACCCTGGGTATGCCGGATAAAGCCATTGAGGAATACCTGAAGGTGGATTATAAATACCCGCAGGGTAAGTATTGGGTAAATCAGGCTTTGTTGAAGACGGCGGAGCTATTAGAAAAGTCCGGAGAAAATTCCAGGGCTTATAAGATCTATAACCGCCTGGCCGAGGGCGATGGCCAGGAAGCGGAACTGGCTAAGGAAAAGATCAAAACGATCAAACAATACACGCGCTGAAATATACCCGAAAGGAGAAAAAGGAATGTGGGGTCTTATCTTAAAAGGTGGTCCTTTGATGTTCTTGATCATAATGTGCTCGATAATAGCTTTTACTGTGCTTATTGAGCGCGTGTGGTACATAAGGCAGGTACGCATAAATACGCGAGAGTTCATGGAAGACATTACTGAAACGCTTCGAAGGAACAAGATCACCGACGCCATTGATAAATGTAACGCCTTGCCGGGCCCGATCACGAATATACTCAAAGCCGGTATTTTGAAATATGACAGGCCCAGGGCCGAGATAAAAGAGGCCATAGAGGAGGCGGCGCTCCATGAAGTGCCTCGTCTGGAGCGGAATCTGGGTGTGCTGGCCACGATCGCGCATATTTCGCCGCTTTTGGGGCTTCTGGGTACGGTCACGGGTATGGTTAGGGCGTTCCAGGTAATAGAACAGAAGGCGGGAGCCCTTATGCCGGTGAATCCGGGGGATCTCGCGGGCGGGATTTGGGAGTCCCTGGTCACCACGGTGGCCGGCCTCGCGGTAGCCATACCCACTTATGTCGCTTATAATTTCCTGGTCACGAAAGTCGATGGGTTCGTGCTGGAAATGGAAAAGAGCGCTACGGACCTGGTCAATATATTGGGCAAGAAAAGGGAAGATGATGAGATTTAAGCGGAAAATGTCCATTGAAAAAGGGCGGCTGGACATGGCTCCTCTTATCGATGTCGTGTTCCTGCTGCTTATCTTTTTCATGTTAACGTCCAGTTTTATATTCCAGCCGGGCATAAGGGTAAATCTTCCAAAGGCGATCACCAGCGAAGTGCTGCATAAAGAACTCCTGATCATAACCATAACGGGCGACAACAAGATATATATCAGGGAAAGGGCCGTAAATCCGGAAGAGCTGTATTCACGCATATCCGTGGCGGCAAAAGAAGATAAACCGCTTTTGATACAGGCGGACAAAAAAGCGCCACTGGGACGTGTGATCGAGGTCTGGGATATATGCCGACAGCTAGATGTCAAACAGATAAACATCGCCACTACGACCCAGTGAGCCGGAGCGGAGCATGAACTCGCTTACAAGGAATTTATCCATAGCTTTACTGATATCGCTGAGCGCGCATATGGTCGCGTTCTCGTTGGTAGATATCGTAAGCCCGACGGCGTATGAGAAGAAAAGCCCGTACCAGAACATAGATTTCCTCGGGCCTATACTCAAAAAGTCGGCATTTGATATAATGCTGGAGAACGTAGTTCCGTCGGCTGTGACCGCGTTCCGGGTAAATGACGCCGATGATGCCAGCGCTAACTACCTGAGGGTCAGTCTTAAGCGGCGAGAAGCGGTAGACAGGGGTACGGTCACGCGCATGGATATGGGGATCGACAGGCTTGCCCGGGAATTCCTGGACAGCGCCAAATTGCTTCCGGATATGCGTATGGGGACAGAGTCTGGAGGATCTTTGTTCAACAAATTCAATTCCGACCTCATGGCCATGGAGAACGAACGCAGGGTGATATACAGGCCCGCTCTTACGCCTCTTCCTAGAGGGCAATATGACGATAAAGACATGTTCATAACCCGTTTCAGGGTGTTGGTATCGCCGAAAGGGGACGTTAAACGGGCGGAGCCGCTTATAACCAGCGGACATCCACAGGTCGACCTGTTGGCAGAGAAATATCTCAGGGGACTCATGTTCGAGCCCCGGGAACAGGGGTATTACGGGGATGAATGGATAGAAGAGGAAGTTATCCTGAGCACCGAAAGCTGATATATGATAAAATTAGATATTACAACCGCGCTCGTAATATATCTTTTTATATCGACAGTGCTTGTGCTGATCATATGGTCGTTCTATGATTTCGGAGTCAAACTGAAGACGTTCTCGTCGGACGAAAAACATCTGTGGCATTGTTCAATATGCGCTCTCGCGTATATTGACAGCCTTAACGAAGAAATATCAAAATGCCCCAGATGCGGTAGTTTTAACCAGAAGGGCCGTTACGGCCTGGCACGAAAGAATAAAAGATCAGGCATGGCCTGAAAAGGAGGATAAAGTGATAACAAGGATCGGACTTATGGCGGGAGACATCTGGAACTATCTTGAAGTGCATGGCAAAATATCCAGTATAAACGATATGGTACAGGGGCTTGGTTCGGACCGGGACCTGGTACTGATGAGTATTGGATGGTTGGCGCGAGAAGGCCATGTCGTGCTTGAAGGCGGCCAGGAGAACTATAAAGTAACGTTGACCCGGTAATATAAGGAGATATCGTATGGACGGCGAAAACTACGCCCAACATAATATCATGCCCGCCCCGGGAGTCGCGGACCCGGATGAGCCGGTGCCCATCAAGCCTCCGCTTAAGGTGCTCCAGTCGAGGACGATAAGCAAGAAATTCGGGTGGTGGGCCTCGGTGGTGCTTCTGGAAAGCTACGCGAAAAAGCAGGTATGTTTCTATTTGTGGCAGAAGACAGGAGAGGAATGGAAGCGCAAGCAGAAGTTCGGCATACATTCCAAGGCGGACTGGGAGAACATTAAAAAGGCCGTGGAGTCTTTTATAACGAACGTGACTTGACGTGGGCCGGATATTTGGTGGAGCTGAGGGGGATCAAACCCCTAACCTCCTGATTGCGAACCAGGCGCTCTATCAATTGAGCTACAGCCCCACCGAAATGTGAGAACATTATAACATAAAAAAATTTTTCGTAAATAATAATGTCAAACCCCGTATATTGCCAGAACTGTGGAAAACCCATATATGATGAGGACGCTTTATTGTGCCTTTACTGCGGAGAGGAAATAGGCAGGCCGGTAGGAGTCCTCGGGAAGATGCGTTATTCGGCGCATGGTCTTGTGTTCGCGGTCGTTATTTTACTGGTAGTCATTCTTTTCTTGCTCTGGGTATTGTGACGATGCGGAGGGTGGTATGGTCATAAGAGCGGTCCTATGTATGTGTGTTACGGTCGTTTTTCTGTCGGGCGGAACCGTTCACGCAAAGAACGCCGATCTTGCCGGTAGCTGGTATACGGATTCCCCGGCATTTCTCAAAAAAGAGCTGGATACCTATATGTCCCAGGCGGATGTGCAGGATGTGGATGGCGAGGTCTACGCTGTTCTTGTTCCGCACGCGGGACTTAAGTTCTCCGGTCCGGTTGCGGCGTACGCGTATAAATTGCTCCAGAAAGCGGGCCCGGAAGTTGTTATAGTCGTTGGTTTCACGCACAGGCTTTTCGCCCCGGGTACCATAGCGGTCCTTGACGATGATCGTATCGTTACGCCTTTGGGGGATATCGAGATCGATAAGGAGTTAACAGGGAAGCTCATATCGTCCGGCCCGAAATTCATCGGCAGTAAAGATATTTTTGATTCCGAGAATTCCATTGAGATGCAGTTCCCGTTCATAAAACACGCGTTACCTGGCACCAAGGCGGTCTTCGTCGCCATGGAAGACCAGGGACTGAAGAGCTGTGAGTCCCTGATCAACGCGTTATATGATGTTATCAAGGGCTCGGAGAAGAAGATGATCGTGATAGCGTCCAGCGATATGAGCCATTATCTGCCATATGATGTGGGAGATAAGATAGACGCTATGACCACAGAGGTGATCCGGCAAATGGACCCTGCAAAGTTCTACGGGTTCAATATGCTCAATGAACAGCAGCTGATGTGTGGTTATGGGGCCGCGTACACCGTGATGTCACTGGCAAAGCAGCTTGGCGCGAATAAATTCCTTGTATTGGAACGAGCTAATTCCGGGGACACATCAGGAGTAAAGGAAAAGGTGGTGGGATATTTGAGCGGGGCATTTGTGCGAGTGGCGGAAGACAAGGTCGCGGACCCGGTGGCGGTGGTCTCGATACAGGATAAGGCGGAGGGGGGAGATATGCTTAACGCGGGCGAGAGAAAAGAGCTTTTAAAGATAGCCAGGGATTCCATAGGGCATTACCTCAAGACAGGGCGCCGCTATGAGCCCGTGGTCGATGACGCTGATCTGGGGGAGGAGATGGGGGCGTTTGTCACACTTCACGAGAATGGTGAGCTTCGGGGATGTATCGGGAATATGATGGCCCGGGGGCCACTTTATCTTACGGTCAGGGATATGGCGGTTGCGGCGGCTACGGAGGACCCACGTTTCCACGCGGTCAAAGAGGGGGAGCTTGCGGCCATTGATATCGAGATATCCGTGCTATCTCCCCTGCGTAAGGTGGCCAGTGCTGATGAGGTCGAGGTAGGGAAACATGGTGTGCTGGTGCGTATGGGGCCAAGGAGCGGTGTATATCTTCCGCAGGTGGCTACGGAGACCGGATGGGGTAAGGAAGAGTTCATGAACAGTCTCTGCGGACAGAAGGCCGGGATACCGTATGACGCTTGGAAGACGGGGAAATGCGAGATATACGTTTTTACCGCGGAAGTTTTTGGTGAAAAACAAGAATGAACATGTGGACGTGTCCAGGTAAGGGGTCGCCCTGATGAGCAGGTTTTACGCTCCAAAAGAGAACATAGGCGAAAAAGACATACTTATTGACGGTAATGAGGCGCATCATATACTGGACGTTATGCGTCTTGTGGAGAGCGATAAAGTGGTCGTTTTCGATGGTACCGGCGCCGAATATACGGGGTTCATAAAGACCGTGGACGAAAGGGCGAAGCGTCTTATCGTGGAGATAATCAAAATGGAAAAGCCACTGCCGGATAAGATGCCCGATGTGACCCTGGCGCAGTCTGTGCCCAAAAAGAACAAAATGGACCTTATCGTCGAAAAGGCCACGGAATTGGGGGTCAGCCATATGATCCCACTTGTAACGGCGAGGACGATAGTCCGCCCTGATGAAGGTTCCTCGAAACGTAAGGAGGAAAGGTGGCGCAAGATAGCGGTAGAGGCCGCTAAGCAATGCGGCAGGACAAATGTCCCGGAAATTGCCGCGACCGTCCTCTATAACGATCTAGTTGCCGATCTCGCGCGGTACGATGTGATCCTCCTGGCGTATCTGGGACCCGATACGATACCTTTGCGACAGGCTATAGAAGATATCGGTAAGGGAAGCATACTCGTGCTTGTCGGACCGGAAGGGGATTTTACTCAAGATGAGATAACGGCCGCGTTGTGTAATGAGCATTGCAGGTCCGTTTCCCTGGGGCCAAGGGTGCTGAAAAGTGATACTGCGGCCCTTTTCATTCTTTCCGCTATAGGGTGCCGGTATTCCATATGACGCTATTCAAGATAAGGTCTGTCAACCCATGAGAACATTCAGATTCGCTTTAAAGACTTTCGGCTGTAAGGTCAACCAGTATGAAGAGCAGCTTATGCGGGAAGGCTTCGTGAAGTACGGGTGGGAAGAGACCGGGACGGATGAAGCTGATGTGCTCGTTGTCAACTCGTGTACGGTAACCGGGCAGGCGGAGGTGAAAGCGAGGCGTTACCTGAAACGTGTAAAACGTGATAATCCTGATATACGGATATTCTTTACGGGATGTTACGCGGTCCTTCCCGAGGATATACGAACATTGAATGGTATTAGCGAGATACATAGCGTTATTCCCGGCGGTGAGAAGGGAAATATAGTCCCAATGATAGTCAGGGATCTGTCCGGGGAGTGTGTGGGCGCGGTCAACGCGGGCATATCCGGGTTCGGTACCCATACACGCGCTTTTATCAAGGTGCAGGATGGATGTGACCAGAAATGCGCGTATTGCAAGGTTAACATTGTTCGTGGCCCATCCCGCTCCAGGGGTATTGATGAGATAGTGGCCGAGGTGGAAAGGCTTCTTGAGAGAGGGTATCGGGAAATGGTTATCACCGGGATATGCCTCGGGCTTTGGCGTGGTAATGGGGGCGAGCGTCTTGACCATCTATTGAGGGAGATACTCCGTATAAAGGGAAGGTACAGGATAAGATTGAGCTCCCTGGAGCCCAACCATGTGGACGAGGAGCTTTTGGACGTATTGTCGGGAGATGAAAGGTTGTGCCGGCATCTCCATATCCCGCTGCAAAGCGGTTCGGACCATATCCTGGGGGCCATGGGGCGTAGGTATACTGTGCGTGATTATGCCCGCAGGATCGAGCATATCCGGAAGGTCATGCCGTCCGCGGGAATAACTATGGATGTTATATCCTCATTTCCGGGGGAAACGGAGGACGACCATCGGAACACACGCGATTTTCTTCATGAAATATCTCCATCCCGTTTGCATGTTTTCCGTTTTAGTGAACGTCCCGGCACGAAAGCGGCCAGTATGTCCTTCAAGGTACCTGTTGATGTAGCCAAACAACGCGTGAACGAACTTATTGAACTCGGAGAAGGGTTTAAAGATAGATTTTGTCGTTCATTTATAGGTACCCCGGTAGATGTGCTGTTGGAAAAACAGGAAAAGGGAGGGATGCTTGAGGGATATACAGGTGAATACGTGAGAGTGGTCTTGTCCGGATATAACTCTTGCATTGGGGATATTATTCGGGTCACTCCGACAAAAGCTGAAAAACGAATAGAACCAAGCCTAATTTGCGCTAAACCAGCGTAATATACTATGTATAAATAAGTTACATAAATTACGCGCTCGCCTTACTTTGTTAATTTTGAAAAAGTTTAAATTTTATGAAACTATCCATCGGGTGGTTTGACATCTATTTTTTTATATGATATACTTCTTTTTCAGCTTATAAGGGGTAGAATTGCCTGTCTTTTTGGAGAAGATCACCATATTTGAGATATTTTACATAATCCTTTTATCAGGAATGGTTTATAAGGGCACAAGGTCCGGCATCAGTGCGCAGATCATTTCTTTGATAGGATGGGTGGTGTTGGTTTTTTGTTCTCTGGGTTATTATGAATATCTCTCCAAAGCGATATTCGGTTTTATGCTTCAGGATTGGGCAAAGCCGCTATCCTTTTTCGCGTTGGCAATGGTACCGTTCATAATCATAAAGATCATTGAGAAGATGATCATAGCGGCGGCAGGCGAAGAGCTTTCACTCTTAGAAAGAATAGGCGGCGCGTTCGTGTCGGCGATACGGGCTCTGGTGATTTTCGGCATGATCGGCATACAGATACTGCTTATGCCGATGGAGCAGGCTAAGACATTTTTGCTGGAGAAGACACCTACGGCGCTTTTTTTCGTGAATATCGATGTGGACATATATAGTTGGCTCACGGGCCTTACCGGTATAAAAAAGAATATCGACTCCGAGGATGTCATGATGACATTGCTCGGGGAAAAGGATAAGTAAAAAGGGAGTGTGCGGTGAAGTTAAGGACATTTTATGAGCTGGCGGTCAAAAAAGGCATGAAAGCCGATATGCGGAAGGACAATCAGGTAAAAGCGACTCTTTCCGGTGCCCGCAGTGAGTATAAAAAGGCTAAAGGTGTGGATAGGCGTTATTTCGATAAGGCTGCGTTATCTAACCCCTACTATGATACGCGTATCTTATCGGGAACGGGCGAAGAAGAGGTCTGTACCGTTATGGCGGGGATAGACATAGATGTAGGGGAGATACTCCTTGCCGATCGTTTGCGGGAAAAAGGCGTCAAAATTGACCTCGTCGTCTCCCATCACCCGGCAGGAAGGGCATACGCCGAACTTAACAGGGTCATGGAGATACAGCCCTCTCTATGGGAACGGTATGGTTTCGATCCGGAGGTGGCGAGTAAACTGATGAAAAAACGGTCGGAAGAGGTGTCTAGGGGCATATCGGCGGCAAATCACCAGCGTGCTGTGGATGCCGCCAGGATATTGGGGATACCTTTCATGTGTATCCATACGGCCGCCGACAACTGTGTGGCCTCTTATTTGCAGGGGATCTTCGACAAGAAAAAACCGGGCACATTGAAGAACGCGCTTGGTATATTGAAAGCGATACCTGAGTACAAGGATGCCGTAAAGAACGGCGCGGGTCCGCATATATTGATAGGGAAGGAGACGGACAAGGCGGGACGTATATTCGTGGATATGACCGGGGGGACCTCTGGCCCGGATAAGATGTTCAGCCGCCTCTCGCAGGCAGGTGTAAGGACGATCGTGGGAATGCATTGTAAGGAGAGCGCGTATAAAGAGGCGTCATCCGAAATGGTGAATTATATCATAGCGGGACACATCTCCAGCGATAATCTGGGGTTGAACCTTCTTTTCGATGAGGTAGAGAAAAGTGGTAAACTGGATTTTGTCGCGTGTTCCGGTTTCAGGCGTTTTAAACGATAGTGGTGTGAGCATATATGGGCAGGATCAAACAGGAAATAATAGACCAAATACTTGACCGGCTTGATATTGTTGAGGTCATAGGGGAGTTCGTGCCCCTGAAGAAGACCGGAGGGAGTTTTAAGGCCTGTTGTCCGTTCCATAATGAGAAGACCCCGTCTTTTGTTGTCAGCCCCGAGAAACAGATATACCATTGTTTCGGGTGTGGCGCGGGTGGGAACGCTATAGGGTTCGTGATGAAGTATGAGAACCTTAGCTTTCCTGAGGCCGTGCGGGTCCTGGCCCCGAAGGCCGGCGTAGAGGTCCCTGAGACAAGTGAGCAAGAGAATGTTACTGATTCGATCGCAACTAAATTGCACGAAATGAACCAGATAGCCGCGAGTTTTTTCCAGAGCAACCTGCGCGGACAGTCCGGCCATGGGGCTTTACAGTATCTGAAGGACCGAGGGCTCAATCCTGAAACGTTGACCACATTCCGCATAGGATATGCCCCGGAAGGATGGGAAAACCTGCGTAAATACTGCGAAAAAAAGGGAATTTCCCATGATCTTCTTCGTCAGGCCGGGTTGACCATACCCAGCGAGAAAGGCAAAAGCGATTACGACAGGTTCAGGAACCGCGTGATATATCCGGTTTTTAACGAACGGGGGAAGATCATAGCTTTCGGGGGCAGGGTAATGGACGATTCCCTCCCTAAATATATAAATTCCCCTGAAACCATCATATATAACAAGAGCAGGACCCTGTACGGCCTTAATTTCGCCAGAAGGGCCATAAGGGAGAATGGTTTTGTCATCATGGTAGAAGGCTATATGGACGTGGTGATGCCGGCACAGTTCGGGGTCAATAACGTCGTGGCTACTTCCGGCACCGCTTTGACGATACAACAGGTAAGCATGATCAAGAAATATACGGATACGGTGGTCATGGTATATGATTCCGACCAGGCGGGGGAATCGGCTAGCCTGAGGGGCCTGGATATATTGCTTGAGAATGGAATGAAGGTGCGTGTGGCCCGCCTTCCTAAGGGAGAGGACCCGGATAGTTTTTCTCGTAAGAACGGCGGAGAGGCTTTCCTGAAAGCGGCGCGGGAAGCAAAGGAACTTTTTGACTACAAGCTGGATCTTTTGATAGAGAAGCTTGGGGCCTCGGATGTGGCCGGCATAGCCAGCGAGATGCTCCCGACGATCGCGAAGGCCGAGAACTATGTGCAGCGGTCCGATTATCTTAAGCGACTGGGACAGCGGCTAGGGGTGCATGAATCGGCCCTGCAGCATGAGCTTAAAAAGGTGAAGGATTATTCATATCGGTTCACCGCGGATAAAAAAAAGACGGATGAAAAAAGGGACCTGTATAACAGCGGAGAACTACATCTTCTGGGCCTGGCGATATCCTCCCGGTCCATGTTCGAGTCCATTGAGAACGATCTGGGACTGGACAGGTTCACGGACAACAATATAAAAAAGGCCCTCATGGCCCTTAAACAAATGATGGATGAGGGCGGTACCGTGAACGTGACCCCGGGTAAGTTCCTGAGCCGGATAGAAGAGGACGAAGGCGTTAAGAACGCGGTCATCGCGGCTATCAGGAACTCAGATATAGGTGGCGAGCCGGAAAAGGTCTTGAAAGACTGTATCTTTCGTATGCGCGAAGACGAGTTCCAGGCTAAATACGCTCTTTTGCAGGATAAGTTGCGGGGAGCTAAGGATAACGGGGAAATGTTGCTCTTGATGAAGAAAATGAAGGACCTAAAAGAAGAGATCAAGAAGATACATAAAGAAAAGGTGGCGTAATATCATGCCGAGAAAAAAGAAGATAATGAAAGCCGCGGGCGAAAAGGTGCGCGATGTTGATGTTGACGAGGTTTTCCCCGAGGATGAGGACGAGGCCCCAGCTGCCCGGTCCGCGATAGTAAGAAAACTGATCATGGCGGGTAAGGACAAGGGGTTCCTGAGCTACGATGAGGTCAATGATATCCTCCCGGAAGAAGTTGTTTCTTCAAGTGAGATAGACGAGGTCATAACGGCTTTGCAGAGCGCGGATATAAAGGTGGTCGAATCCGAAGAGGAAGTGGAAAGGATACCACTCGCGGTCAAACGTGACCAGAAGAAGATCAAGACGCGGAAATTCGTACAGATAGACGACCCGGTCAAGATGTACCTGAAACAGATGGGACAGATACCGCTCCTGAACCGCAATGAGGAACTGGAACTGGCCAAAAGGATAAAAAAGACGGAAAAGGATTTCAAGGACATAGTCTTCCAGATTAAGCTCGGGCGGGAGATGGTCATAGGCAGGATAGAGGAATATATGCTTAATGACTATAACCTTGATGATGTACTTGACGTAGAACCCGGGTCAGATGTCGAAAAGGTCAAGGAACGCAAGAGCCTCCTGATCAAGCGCATCAAATTGTCCAAGAAACATGACACCATACTTAAGCTCATGAAGAAGCTAAAGGTGTCCATTTCCGTAACGGAAAAGATATCGGATGAGCTCCTGGAAATACTTAAAGAGGCCAATCTGATAAGGGCCAAACTGGAGAACCCGAGGAACGCCAGGAAGAAAAAGAACAACGCCGCGCTTAAGTCCCAGCTCCGGAAATTGCTTCGCAAGGTAGGGCGTTCGGTGGACCAGATCAAGGAGGACCAGGAAAAGATAGAGCAGATCGAGATAGAATATACGAAGGCGAAAAAAGAGCTGGTAGCGGCAAACCTGAGGCTGGTGGTCAGCATAGCCAAAAAATACACGAATCGGGGACTTTCCTTCCTGGACCTTATACAGGAGGGGAATATGGGCCTGATGAAGGCGGTCGATAAATTCGAGTACGAGAGGGGTTATAAGTTCAGCACGTACGCGACCTGGTGGATACGGCAGGCCATAACACGTTCTATCGCGGACCAGTCGAGGACCATAAGGATCCCCGTGCATATGACGGAGACCATAAACAAGCTTGTCAGGGTCTCCAGGTCGCTCGTCCAGGAGAACGGGAGGGAGCCTACCCCTGAGGAGATCTCTTCGGCGATGAAGCTTCCGGTGGAAAAGGTACGTGGGATAATCAAGATAGCACAACATCCCATATCACTTGAGACGCCTATAGGGGATGAGGGGGACACGAGCTTTGGTGATTTTATCGAGGATAAGTCGGCAGTATCGCCGGCGAACGCTACCGCGTACGCGATGCTCAAGGAGCAGATGGATGAGGTCCTTGAGACGCTTACGGATAGAGAACAGAAAGTGCTTACCCTGCGTTTTGGTATAGGGGACGGGTATCCCCGCACCCTCGAAGAGGTGGGGAAAATATTCAATGTTACCCGGGAGAGGGTAAGACAGATAGAGGCGAAAGCCTTGAAAAAATTAAGGCACCCGATACGCGCTAAAAAACTCAAGAACTTCCTGGATATGGGGTTCGCGGAATAGGGGCAGCAGGTCCACACAAATGGAAGGAGCCGATATGCAGGAAAAACATGTTGAGTTATTTATCCCGGGTGAGCTGAAGGAAGAACCTATAATCTGTAATATGATCCGTAACTATAAGGTGGACATAAAGATCGTGGAAGCGTCTTTCTCCACGGAAAGCGGATGGGCATATCTTATTATACACGGCGAGGAAGAGGAAATAGCGCGGATGTTCGACTATTTAGGGGACAAAGGGATCAGCATAGAAGAGCAATAACCTGGTCTCGGGCATGATCCATGGATGAAATCACCAAGAAGAAGGTAGAATGCCACGATGCCCCGGCTGCCATAGGGCCTTATTCACAGGCGGTATGGGCCGGGGATCTTTGTTTTGTTTCCGGGCAGATAGCTATAGACCGGATCACCGGGGATATGGGCAAAGACGATATCCTTGAACAGACAGCCACTGTTCTGGCGAATATCTCGAACATACTCATAAGTACCGGTCTGTCCCTTGCGGATATCGTTAAAACAGAGGTTTTTTTGCGTGATATGGGTGATTTTGCGGATATGAACGGTGTATACGAGCGTTTTTTCAGTGAAGTAGAGATAAAACCCGCCAGATATGTTGTCCAGGCCGTGAAATTACCGAAAAACGCCCGCATAGAGATAGCAGCTACCGCATATAAGCGTTGAACAAATGACCCATGCCAGGGATCGTGAGGCCGGACATTTATGAGGTTGATCAGATTTGAACATGATAATTCGATATTAGAGGGCATATTGACCCCTTCCGGAGATACGGCCACAGTTATAAGCGCCGGCCGTAAGGTCGAATACCAGCTCGATGATGTTACGCTTCTTCCTCCGTCAGCCCCTTCCAAGATAGTATGTGTGGGCCTGAATTACAGGGATCACGCGGAAGAGCTGAACATGGAAATACCGCGGGAACCGGTAATATTCATTAAGCCGGCGACGGCTGTAATAGGACCGGGTGGGACCATAATATATGAAGGCGAGGGAGAGGTCCATTATGAGGGAGAACTGGCGTTCGTTATCGGCAGGGGATCCAGGCATGTAAGGGCCGGAGCGGCATATGATCATATCAGTGGATTTTCCTGTTTTAATGACGTTACCGCCCGCGGGTTGCAGAAAAAGGATGTGCAGTGGACAAGGGCGAAATCCTTTGATACTTTCGCTCCTTTCGGTCCGTGGATCGAGACAGAACTCGACCCGTCAGATCTCGGGATACGGACATATCTGAACGGGAACGTCGTCCAATCCTCCCGAACGTCCCGGATGATCTTCAGTGTCCCGGAAATACTGGAGTTCATAAGCGGGATAATGACACTTATGCCTGGAGATGTCATCGCGACAGGCACACCTCCGGGGGTGGGCCCAATGGGGTCTGGGGACAAGGTAAAGGTAGAGATCGACGGTATCGGCGAGCTTGTTAATATAAGAGGCTAGCCTGTTGATCCGCATGATAATAGTTGATAATAGGAAAGGTTTATAATAGGATATAGATCGATGAAGATCGTTGTACAAAGGGTAACCCGGGCCAGAGTAGTGTCTGAACCCGGGAAAGAAGAGAAAATAGGCAAGGGCATGCTTCTCCTGGTAGGGGTGGCTGTCGGCGATACGCTGGAAGATGCCGGCAGGATGGCCGCCAAGATATCCAAGTTAAGGATATTCGAGGACGAAGCCGGCAAAATGAACCTGGACATACTTCGCGCGGGGGGTGAGATCCTCAGCGTACCGCAATTTACCTTATTGGGATCCCTGGAGGACGGCAACAGGCCGGCATTTGATGGCGCCGAGGAACCGGCGAGGGCCATGGCGTTATGGGAGTATTTCAATGAGGTCCTTCGGGGCCGAGGGCTGACGGTAAAGACGGGATCCTTTGGGAAAAAGATGTGTGTGGGGCTGGAGAATGACGGCCCGGTCACTTTTGTTCTGGATACCGCGATATGAACGTTCCAGGAGGTGTGATATGCGTATAAACGTGGAAAGGCCTGACAAAAAAACACTTGAAAGTATGGGTATTAAAGAATGGCCCATATGGACGAAAGAACCCTCCCGGTTTGATTGGTCCTATGACCAGAAAGAGGTCTGTTACATACTTGAAGGCAGGGCTAAGGTGACACCTGATGGTGGTTCTCCCGCGGAGTTCGGCCCGGGAGACCTGGTCACTTTTCCCGAAGGGATGCAATGTGTATGGGATATAAGCGAAAAGATAAAAAAACATTACAGGTTCGGCTCATGAGGATCATGCTCAGGTATTCCAGCGCGCAGGTAGTGTTCCTGCTGTTATTTATGGTTGTGGTGACCATGGCCCATAGTGAGATCAGCATGGAAGACGGGGACATGATGCTTGGGGTTCCCTTGGGCGGTTCCGGGGATGGACCGGATTATGATCTATGCCCCCAGGCTGTCAGCGTGGTGACCCAGTTCCTGAACGCGTGGCAGAGGTCGGATTACCAGACAATGTATGAGCTGATAGATGAAGAGTCGAAGGTGGACTATACGTTCGAGGACGCCAAACTGGATTTTCAGTTCGTTCCATTCAAGCCTTACACTATTAGCTCAATAAGACAGAGCGGGGATGATTTTGAGTTCATTTTGACGTATGGTAACTGGAAAAGCGGGGATAAGGCCCTGGAAAAAATGATACTAAGTGGACGAACGTTCAAGGTAAAGATGCCCACCAGGAACTCTTTTTTCAAGAAATCCCTGGACGCGTATTTTTAAAACACTTGCTTAACAACCATAAAACAGTGGAACAGGAGGAAGTATGTCGGCTATTAAGAAGATCGGGATCATAACCAGCGGAGGGGATTGCGGGGGGCTTAACGCTGTTATCAAGGGTGCCGCGGGCATGGGAAATGCCCTGGGGATCAAGACCTATGTGGTGCCGAACGGGTACGCGGGATTGTATAACCTGGTGGATTTCGAAAAACTTACCGAGTTGACGTCGGAACGGCTTGACCTGATAAACGCCAACGACGCGGGGTCCGAGGCCGGACATTCGCGTGTGAAGGTGAAGAAGATCAAGGATGAAGGCAAATATGACCGTATAAAGGAAGGAATGAAGAAATTCCAGCTGGATGGCCTTGTCATCAGCGGAGGGGATGATTCCGGTAGTGTCATGGTGGACCTCCATACGAATGGTGTCAACTGTGTACATGTGCCGAAGACCATGGACCTTGACCTCCAGACGTATTCGGTGGGTGGTGATTCGACCATCAATAAAATAGCCGTTTATGCCGATGAACTCAAGACCACCGGCCGTACACATAACAGGATAATCGTCATGGAGGTGTTCGGGCGATATGCCGGGCATACCGCGTTCAGGGGTGGCGTGGCGGGAGATGTCGACGCGGTACTTATCCCGGAAATACCCGTGGACTTCGATATCCTGTACAAGCATGTAAAAGAAAGGTTCTATAGCCGTGTGCATGTAAGTGACGTCAATGCCGTGACATATCTTATAGTCGTGGCGGAAGGGCTCCGGAACGCTAGCGGGGCTGAGATCGTGGATGAATCCGCCGGGGTGGACTCGTTCGGGCATAAAAAACTCGCCGGTGCCGCCAAATACGTTTGTCAGGAACTTACGAAGAGGTTCAAGGCGGACACAAGTGTAAAGAAGATAATGGAAGAGACGCATATGTACGTGGAAGATATTTATACCATACCGGAAGTGCGTTCTGTCGCGCCGGGACATCTTGTCCGTTGCGGTCGCAGCTCCGCGTATGATGTTAATTTTGGCAAGGAGGTCGGCGCGGCGGCGGTCCAACTCATGGTTAACGGGATCACCGGTGTCACCGTGGCCGGAGTGAGGGGGAAAGAAATACGTTATATGCAGGCGAAAAAAGCCATTGAACAACGTCATGTCGACCTGGACCAGGTGAAGATATTCGAGGGGCTGGGGATCTGTTTCGGACGACCCTCGGAACAATATAAACCGGAATTCAAGGAACAGGATAGCGGGCCAGAGCGTTATATGTAACAAGTCCGTATTCGTATCATGGAGTATCGCGAAGCAAAAGTAGGGAGGGTCATCATTGTCAGGTTTGACAATGGTGACCCTCTTTTGCGTGGGATCGAGGAGATAGCGCGCAAGGAGAACATTTCGTTCGCTACGGTCACGCTTCTTGGCGCCCTGGCATCCGCTCGTATGGTGACGGGCCCTGAGGACGGGGCTATCCCGCCTAAACCCATTATGTATGATTTCGAAGAGCCAAGGGAAGTTCTTGGATCGGGGACGATAATCAGGTCAGGGGTGTCTCACAAGGTACATCTACATATTTCCGCGGGGAGGGAAGGAGGCGGAACCACCGGGTGCCTGCGTTCCGGGGATAAGGTATTTATAACTGTAGAGGCCGTTATAACTGAGGTCGTCGGGCCGGATGTCTCAAAAGGGTTCGATGAGGGAAGCGGATGTAATATACTTCGTTTTAACGGTCCGGGAGCCTCATAGTACGATGATATCAGATGAAAAAAGGGCCTTTAAAAGGGCTGGTCACAAGTTCACGCTAAAATACAGGTCCGGGACCCCGAATGGGACCGCCGCAGGACTTGCCGTGACCGAAAATCTAAGTATGGGCGGTACATTTTTCGTGTCCATGGATATGATGGAGATCGGACATGAAGTCGATATCGTAATACTTATGCCTGACGGGCATGAAAGTAAATGGATGGGCCGTGTCGTAAGATGCGAAGAGTATGGACACGGAATGGTGAAGACCTACGGTGTGGCCGTTGAGTTCACCAGGGCCGTTAGTGACGCGGAACGACGATTGAGAGATGCGTTGAAAGCTTGATCGCGGCGGTTTTTCATAAAAAATTTTCCTACAACATGATTTTTGAAAAAAAAATTACGGCCCGATCCGTAGCGGGTGGATAACGCGTTTCAGGGCGTGCTCCTACAGCCCTTGTATTTCAAGGGGTATAGCAGATGCCGCAGATCGCGCGCATGTTCGGCAATGACATGCTATCGGTTGTCGTGATAAAGAAGAAAATATGAAAAATTTTTTTATTTTGGCTTGCAAATCAGTTTTTATAATGTATATTTTAATCAAAGAAAAAATATTTAAGTTGAGGGGCAGTAAATTTAACTAAAGGGGGTGAAGTAATGGTAGTAAAGAAAAAGAAGGCCGCAAAGAAAAAGGTCGCGAAGAAAAAAGTAGCAAAGAAAAAGGTCGCGAAGAAAAAAGTAGCGAAGAAGAAAAAGTAAGTACACGAAAGATTAAGTTGATCACGGAGGGGCAGGCAAAAGCCTGTCCTTTCGCTTTATATAGGCCTTATTTTTTGCTCTTGCAAATCCTCAAAATATTGTGATATAATACGCACTCTGTAAAAACCGTCGGTTGTTGCAGTGTGGGGGCATAGCTCAAGTGGTTAGAGCAACTGACTCATAATCAGTAGGTTCATGGTTCAAGTCCATGTGCCCCCACCATTTAACATCGGGATACTGGTCCCCGCTCAATGAACGTATGTGAGGTCAACTGTACAATGGACTTACGATGAGGCCTCGGTCTATTGGGTGGTTGACTTTTTTGTTATTTTTGGGGCGCATAGCTCAGCTGGTTAGAGCGCATGCCTCACATGCATGAGGTCGGAGGTTCGAGTCCCCCTGCGCCCACCATTACATTGAAAAGGAAAAAAATGAGCGACAAGACGGACTATTCCGGCGTGATCGATTGCTTGGCCGAACTTCAGAAGATCGATTCCCAGCTTTATGACATCCGCTCCGAGATAGCGTCCATTCCCGATATGATCGCGGGTTTTGACGCTGAGTTGGCCGAGAAAATGAGTGCTTTTAACGCGGCGGAATCAAGACTGAAGGAACTGCAGCTCTCCAAGGGGAAAAAAGAACTTGAAATGAAAGATAAAGAAGAGAAGGTCAAGAAGCATGAGGGAGAGCTCTATCAGATCAAGAACAACAAGGAATACACGGCTCTCCAGTCGGAGATAGAAAGTATAAAGGCTGATATTTCCCTTTTGGAGGAAGACCTGATCCGGATATTTGACGAGATCGAGAACGCTAAGGCTGACCAAGCGCGTGAAAAGGATGCCTGTGGGGAAGAAGCGGCTTTGGTCGAGACGGAAAAACGTAAGATCGAGGATCACAGGAAAGAGCTTGAAGCCCAGGTAAGTAAGATGGAGGCGGACCGTAAGGTCGTCGCCGCCGGCGTCGATGAGCAAACCCTTTACCGGTATGAACGTATCCTAAAGAACAAGGGGAGGACGGCTCTGGCGGAAGTTAAAGGAGCTTTTTGCGGCGAATGTAACATGCAGCTCAGGCCCCAGGTATTGAACGATGTCAAAATAAAAAGAGATATCGTGTTCTGTGAAAATTGCGCCCGGATACTTTATGCAAAAGACTGACAGTCTCAAGATATTCACCGATGGCGGGTCGCGAGGAAATCCCGGGCCGTCAGCCATTGGGGCGGTCCTTTATGATGCCGAGGGGAATAAGGCCGGGGAGTTGTCGGCGCTTATAGGTTCCGGGACCAACAATATAGCCGAATACATGGCTGTTATCCTCGCGCTCCTGGAAGCGAAAGATATGTGCGCGGGGCACATAGAGATATGTATGGATAGCCAGCTGGTGGCCCGCCAGCTTACGGGCAAATACAAGGTTAAGGATCCGAACATATTGAAGCTGAACTGTATCGCGAAACGGATATTCAAGATGTTCAGGGAAGTCAAGGTCGTTGAGATCCCCAGGGCCGAGAACAGAGAAGCAGACGCTCTTGTTAACAGAGCGTATGGAATTGTGGCGTAACGCCACTTATAAAGCTCATTGGAACAGGCTGTGTGACCGCGCTTTGTACTTTGTACATTGTGAGGAAAGTCCGGGCTCCACATAGCAGCGTAGCGGGTAATACCCGTCCATCGCAAGATGAGGATCAGAGCCACAGAGACGAGTCCCTGGTCTTAGATGCCTGGCATCCTGAGGTCAGGGGGTGAAACGCGGCAATCTCTACGCGGAGCAAGGCCAAATAGGGGAGGAACTTTGTATGCGCGGATCACCGCGCGTGCTGGTCACGAAGCTGCTAGTTTCGTCAAACTCCCGGGTAGGCTGCAAGAGGCTGTTAGTGATAATAGCCCCAGATGGATGGTCACAGGGCATATGCCTACAGAACCCGGCTTATAGGCCTGTTCCAATTACTTTACCTGTCAGATATATTCCTAAGTCCCGGCCTTGGCAGATCATCCTGAAAGAGGAGATAATTTGAGAACATATCCGGAATGTATGTCATGTTTTATCCGTCAGGCTCGAGACGCGGCCGGGTTCGCCGGCGCTGATAGCGGTCTTTTAGGGTCTGTTGCCAAAAAGGCCCAGGAATTGATCTCTGCTTTTGATCCTAGTTCGTCCCCCCCGGAGTCCTCGGTACAGATATATGACATGGTAGCGGAAATCATGGGGAAGGAAGATATATATAAAGAGGTAAAGCTTTCCAACAATAGAATGGCGCTCGCGTTGTACCCTGAGCTCAAAAATACACTGCGGTCCGCGCGGGACCCGCTGCTTTTGGCGGTGAGGATGGCTGTCGCCGGCAATATAATCGATTATGGCGTTTCCCATGTGTTCGATGTCAAAAAGGAACTGGAACAATGCGCGGATAGGGACTTCGCGGTGTTTGATTACAAAGCCTTCCGGGAGGAGGTCAGCTCCGCCCGGAATATCCTGTACCTGCTTGACAATGCCGGCGAGATAGTCATGGACAAGCTGTTGATAGAGACCATGGGAAAAAATGTAACGGCAGTTGTCCGGGAAGGCCCGATAATCAACGACGTTACCATCGAAGACGCTGTATATATAGGGTTAGACAAGGTATGCAGGGTCATCTCCAGTGGATGCCGGGCCCCAGGCACCATATTAGAAAAATGCAACGAAGAGCTTATTAAGTGTTATAATACAGCCGATATGGTGATCAGTAAGGGGCAGGGAAATTTCGAGACCCTTGCCGGCAGTGCCGAACGGCGTATTTTCTTCATATTCAAGGCAAAATGCCCGGTCGTGGCGAAATATGTCGGATGTGATCTTGGCGACATACTTCTGAAAGTCATGCCGGCTGTGTCTCTTTAGGGGAAATGGTATGTTCATAAAGAAAAAGAACGTTTTTGTGGCTATATTCTCTTCCGGGATAATCGCTCTGGTGTTCATTTCCACCCTTGCGGGGTATTTACTGTACGGGCAGTGGAGGAAGGATAGCCTGGCTTCAAAATACAGGTTCTCGATATATTCACTTACCGCCGATATCTTTCGTAACGAAGTCGTTATATCCAATATCCGGGTCAAGCTTGAAGGCGACCACGCGGATGTGCCGATCCTGGAGTGGGCTGTAAAGAACAATTCGGGCAAGACCATAGTTTCCATATTGCTGGAGGTCGGGTTCGTGAAGGATGACGGTACAGTTGTATATAAGGCGTGGCTCAAACCACTGGATGAAGCCGGCGCGGTATTGCATGATAAGCTTTATGATGACCTGGGCGCTGGTAAAGGCATAGCCCCGGGGGAAACTCTTTCTTTCCGCCAACCGCTACGTAATTGCCCCGAAGGTATGATCGAGCGAATAGCTTCGCGCGATAGTTTCGCCAGGAACGAGTTCGCGGAGAACATAGAATTGAAATATACGCTCAAGGGGCTGAAGCTCATATGAAGAAATTATTGATAATGGTCTTTCTGGCAACGGCCTCGGTCTTCCTGCTGTTCCTTCTCGCGTTAGTATATATCGATATGTCGGGTCATGTCTGGTATGAATATGAACTCAAGGATAACGGCGGGATAACCAAGGCCTATGTAAAGATAGACAGGTATGTGACAGAGGATAAGATCGTGTATAGAAGCGCGTATAGGGCGGACGATTCTTATGGTTATTCCCGTGTGCGTAAGGAGATATTCTTAAAAAAAGACGCTGTAAAGTTCCTGAGGTCGCGTGAAGAGGCGTTAGGTCAGCGCGGCCTGAAAAGGCTTGTTATCGCGGACATCAGGCCCGATGGTATGGATTATCTCTTTTATGAACATCCCCGGTTCTTTGTCCTGAACAAGTTCCCGGTGGCAACTGACAGCCTTGAGTTCTCCCCTGAGGGAGCCGTATCCTATATGCCGCTTATGGAAATGTATAATTACTGGAAAAAGGGAACGCAATATTTCCATGTGATCATACCGTTCAAGGACCCGTTGGCTCCGCTTATGGGGTCCATAGCCGTGAGGTACGACGATGAAAGCTATATTACGGTATTAGGCAAAAAGGTAGAAGCTGATCGCTTTATTCTTACGGGTGAGTATATAGAGGATATAACCCTATATATGTCACGTTACACCCATAAACCCCTCATGATAGTGTTCAATGATGGGGGAAAGTACGTGCTTACAGGGGTTACGGAAGACCCGGTCGAGCGTATCCGGAAATTCGCGCATAAGGTCTATGGTGTGATTGACGGGGTCAGGAACAGTTTGTATCTCTCGTCCGATATGACGGAGAAAAATTTCTCCCCGGCTCCAGCGACCCTGTATATCGAAAAAGCTGTTCATTCTCGCAGGCCTTACGGCGCGCAAAAAGACATATATTTCGACAGTTTTAACCGTGTGCTTTCCGGTCGGGCCTGGTACCCTGACAAGCTGGAAAAGTACGGTGCTTTCTTTTTTATACCGGACGACGGGCCGGTACCGCTGGGGGAAGAGGAAATGATAAAAGCTATGGCGGCGGAGCTGAATAGCGCCGGATACGCTTTCTTCACTTATGATGGCCCCGGTCGAGGGAAAAGCCAAGGCAGTATAGGGGGAATGGACGATAAAAAGAAGTTACAGGATATAAGGTCTTTTATAAGATTCATGATGAAGGACCCCAAAATAGACCAGGCCAGAATGTGTATAGCCGGGTATAAAGGAGGTGGATATCTGGCTGTAAGGTCGGTGGATGGGGAGGAATATGCCGGTCGATGTATCGTATTAGGATTGCCGGAAGCAACTCCCTTAGGATCGAGCGTGACGGTGTCCGATGTTAAGGAGATGATCGGCAAGTATATGTCCCGAGATCCCATCATACGCGGGGACGCGGTAGTGGGGAGTAATGTTCCGGATGGCACTCTGGCTTTCTTTGATCAACTTGGCAGGACCGAAGGCGGAGTTATGTTCTTTAAGGCGATGAACATGCCTGTATCTGAATTCCGCAATATACTGCAGAGGGATTTTATCGGTGCCGTAGAAGCTTTGCCAGGCCCTGTGCTTATCGTTACAGGAAGGAACGATATAAATTTTACGCCGGGATTCCTTTCCCAGATTGAAAAAGCGGCCAAACTCAATAACCCCGACAGTAAAGTCGCTGTTTGCCGTGATATCAGCGATTATCTGGGAAAGTACAATGAACATAACGGAAGACGGTATTTTGAGCTGGACAAGGATGTCGTGCTTCTTGTTCGTAATTGGGTAACAAGTGGAGAGGCCGCGCGGGGAGAGTAGGCGTTCCGGCCCTTGTAGGCGCTTATCCATAAAAGCATACGAGCGTAAAGTCCGTAACTGATTGTATGCGTTTGACTTTTTGTCCGCGTTATGATATATTCCATGAAAACCTGAAAGGGGGACTAATAATGAAGAAGTTTTTTGTGGTTTTTTTGGTGTTAGTTCTTGCGATGTCTTTTTCGTTAACGGCCATAGCCGCGGATGCGCCATCCGCTAAGGCATCGACCGCCAAGACATATCCCGTAGGGCCCATACAGAAAGCGGAAAGAGGGTTTTCTAATGCCGTTTTCGGTTGGACAGAGATACCTAAGAGGATAGTAGATGAGTCGAAAGCGTCGAACCCGGTAAAGGGACTTTTCCTGGGGTTGTGGCAGGGTAGCTGTAAGGCATTCGCGCGGACGGCATCAGGCGTTGTCGACATGGCAACGTTCCCGGTAGGGCAGTATGACAAACCGGTCATTACGCCGGATATGCCAGCTGCGAAGTAAGCGGGATCAAGGGAAAATGCGAAAGCGGGCGGTTTATAACCGCTCGCTTTTGTTATATATATAATATTATAGATATTCTTGACGTAACGGCGTTTTGTGTGTTATACTTCTCGGCATAGGTGACAAATGAAGCAAAAACTACCTGAGAGAAGACGATTTTTAAGGGTCAATGTGCCCTTGAATATCAACGTTAGCTGCAGTGGTGTAAGCGGGGTCACGGCGCAGGTCAAGAACGTATCCCCCGTCGGTCTGGGTATAGAGATCTTAAGAGAGCTTAAGATAGCCCAGAACCTTGATCTGGAACTTTTTTTGCCCGGGGAGAACGCTCCAGTTGTTCTTAAGGGCATTGTTGCGTGGCAGGCAAAGAAAAGTCTTGAAGACAGCTCACCATATGACGTCGGTATCGAGATAATGGATATATCCGACCGAGACAAAAATAAATTCCTTAAATACCTTTGTGATCTTCTTTACGGTTCCGTCAATGATGTCAGGTGTTAGCCACATTTACAGGAGGTGTGCTTTGAGGTCCATTTTTATGGCAGTCGCGGTGTGTATGATGGCAATGAATTTGGTCGGATGCGCGGAGATAGATGTTCCGTCCCCCGGCCGCATGATAAAAGATCCATTAAGCGGAGGTTTGACCCGCGGCATGTCGAAGAGCCAGGTCATGAATATCTATGGCCAGCCTGGCGTAAAACGTACGGTCGAGTCCGCAGATTGGGGAGCGACAAGAGAGGAATGGTATTATAACGCCAAATATACCGGTCTTCCTGTAGGAGCAGGATATCTCACTGAAGACCTGTATCTGTATTTTGACGGGGATAGCCTGACCAACATAAGCAAAACGCCGATAGGGACCAGTTCTACGGCAGACCAGGATGATACACAGCAGATCAAATAACGGCATCGCTGAACATTCATGTAATTAATAAGGAGAGTTAACATGTTTAGGACATTATGTAAGTCAAAGATCACCAACGCGGTCATTACAGGTAAGGAACTGCAATATGATGGCAGTATAGGGATCGATAAGACGATCATGGAAGCTTCGGATATATTGGCCGGAGAACAGGTACACGTGCTTAACGCGAACAACGGAGAGCGTTTCACGACGTATGTTATAGAGGAAAAGCCGAATTCCGGACGGATCATACTGTATGGTCCCGCTGCCCGGAAAGGTGAGGTGGGGGATGGTCTGGTCATTCTTTCCTATTGCTTGCTGGAAACGAAGGAAAGCCATAACTTTTCGATGAGGACCATATCTCTGGCAAAGAACAACCAATGCAAGATCAAGTAATGGATGGATTATCTTTAAGGACATTCCCGGACGATTGTCTGAGAAAAAGGACGGAGCCAGTAACAGAGTTTGGAAAATGGCTTACTGATGTTTTGCGCGAAATGGCTAATATCATGTACCTGAACCAGGGGTGTGGTCTGGCCGCTCCCCAGGTCGGTCTCGACAAAAATATATTCGTCACGGATGTGGACGATGACCTGTGTTTTTTCGTCAATCCCGAGATCGTAGAAAGATCGGCGGACCTGGAGGCCATGGACGAAGGATGCCTTAGCCTTCCAGGGGTGACCGTTAGGGTAAAACGTCCGGCAAGGATCCGGATACAGGCTCAGGACAGCAATGGGACCAGTTTTTTCAGGGATCTTGACGGTTTGGCCGCGAGAGCCGCGCAACATGAATACGACCACCTTAACGGCCGGCTTATCATAGACAACCTGAATCCTATACAGGGTTTTATCGCGAAAAAGAAACTTATGAACATCAAGGCCAGCGCTGACGGCGCAATAAGAACATGTGAGGTGGTTTGCAATGCTCGAAAAAAAGATCGCGGAAGAACTTAATCTATCCCTGAAAAGCGGCGATAAGTTAAAATTATCCGTTTGCCGGATGATAATGTCGGAGATAAAGAATCGCAAGATCGAGGAGAGGACCAAGGACCATTTGTCCGACGATCTGACGATATCGGTAATACGTAAGATGGTCAAACAACATCTTGAGTCCATCGACCAGTTCGAAAAAGGCGGCCGGTCCGACCTGGCGGATAAAGAGAAACAGGAACTTGTGATACTGGAGGGGTATTTGCCCGCGCAGATGCCTGAGGGAGAGGTCTTAGTAGTGGTTGAGGATGTCGTGAGATCGACAGGCGCTTCCTCTGTCAAGGATATGGGCCGTGTTATTAAAGAGGTTATGGCCCGGACGCAAGGACGCGCTGACGGAAAGACCGTCAGCGATATGGTTAGAAAAAGGTTGAACTAGTTATACAAGACGAAAGGGGAGAAAAGGATGAACGCTAACACGACCAGAAAGATATTCGCGGCCATAGGCGTAGTTGTCCTGGTGGCGGGTATAGGGGCTTTGACCTGCAGCGCGGAAAGCGCAAAAAAAAGCCTTAAGGAAAAAGCTAAAGACGCTGGAAGGGCTACGATAAATTACCCGGCTAATGTAGTAAAAGAATCAGCCGATATCGTAGGCTCGGCCGCCAAGGGGACTGTAAATACCGTCGGCAATACGCTTAACGCTACCGGCCAGACCTTGACGGGGGATGTTGACAAGGCTAAAGACATAGTTGTCGCCCCGGTCGAAGGTACTGTCGAGACCGTTAAAGATGCCACAGTAAGCACCGTGGAGATGCCGGTTACCGCAGCTAAGACGACCGCGGAACAGAATAATTAGTTAATGATCTTATCCGTAGCGGAGGCGTAGGCCTCCGCTACGGATATTATCTCAGCATCACATTTCATCAAAAAGTGGATATAATAATTTTTTGCATTTTACTCGGGTTTTCCGCATTCTTTTCCGGTTCGGAAACCTCCTTTCTGTCCCTGGACAAGTTCCGTATCAAACAACTGGAATCGGATGTCTCTCCTGCCGCGCGCAGGGTGGTCTCGCTTCTTTCCGGGCCGTATAAGCTGCTGGTTACCATTCTTATAGGCAACATGCTGGTTAACATAGCCGCCAGCTCCGTTCTCGCGGACGCTATGTACGCGCTTTTAGGGGAAAAAAGCCTTGGTGTGTCCATTGTTTCCATGACGGTCATAATATTGATATTTGGCGAGGTTACTCCCAAGATGTTCGCGTTGTCAAACGCGGAACATTTCGCGAAAACAGTCTCGTTGCCGCTCAGATTTTTCGAGATGCTATTTTCCCCGTTACGTCTGGTTTTCGTTAACATTGCTCATACCATTCTCAGGACGTTCGGGTTCAAGCTATCGTCGGCCCAGCAGAATATCACGCTTGACGAGATCAAGTCGTTCTTTTCTCTGGGGAGGACCAGGGGGGTCGTTAAGGAAAAAGAACAGGATATGATCGAGAATATACTGGAGTTCAAGGAGCTGAACGTGGCGGATATCATGACGCCGCGGATAAATATAGTGGCCCTGGACATTAACGCGCCAAAGGAAGACCTGGTGCGTGAGATAAAGGACAGCCAAAATTCGAGGTACCCGGCATATGTCCACACAATAGACAACATTGTGGGTATCATACATGCCAAAGAATATTTATTGGACCCGAACGTGCCCGTCAGGGAGATCCTTAAAAAACCGTTTTTTGCCCCGGAGAGCATGAAGATAGACGATCTCCTGCGGGAATTACAGCGTAGACATACGCATCTTGCTATTGTTACCGATGAATATGGAGTCACGTCAGGGGTGGTTACGGTGGAGGATGTGCTTGAGGAGATAGTCGGAGAGATAAAGGACGAGCGAGACCACGAGCCTCCACCAATAAGGAAGATCGACCAGAAAACCTACCTGGTCGATGGACAGACCCATATTGATAAGGTGAACGATGAGATTGGTACGGAGTTGGTCTCGGATGAGGTGGATACTATAGGCGGGTATTTCACGCTAAAGTTCGGCCGTATGCCTCAGGCCGGAGATCGCATAGAATGTGATGGGTTTGCCATAACAGTAAGGGATGTTTCCAAGAACAGAATAACCAGTTTGACATTTGAGAGATCATGATACCACTTTATACGATACTTGTTGTCGCGGCCATATTTTTCCATGCGTTCTTTACGGCCTCGGAGATGGCGTTCACCAGCGTGAACAGGGTAAGGCTTCGGTCCCTTGTCGACGCCGGCAGCAGGCCAGCTATACGTTTACATGATTTTCTAAAGGACGAGGGCGCTTATCTCGGGACCACCCTTGTCGGGACGAATATCTCGGTTGTCATCTCATCGGTCCTCGCTACGCGTATTTTCATGGAGTATTTCCCCCAAGAGACAGTATCAGTGCTTGTGACTTTGATAATGGTGCCCCTCACCTTGATGTTCGCGGAAATAATCCCCAAGATACTGGCCAGGCAGTTCGCGACCACTATGGCCTTACGTCTTGTATATCCGATCGGCAGTTTCAATAAGATATTCCGCCCCGTGATAAGCGTGGTCAATTTTATCGCTCGTCGCATCATTTCCCCTATAAGAGGAGGGCAGGCCAGGACCAGGCCCACGGTGACGAAAAGTGACCTGAAAAAACTGCTTTATCTCGGGCATGAAATGGGCACGGTAGAAGCCGGCGAAGTGGAACTTATACACAAGGTCCTGGATTTTGGGACAAAGAAGGCGGGATCTATAATGGTCCCTCTTTACAGGCTATCGTCGATATCCGCGGAGGATCCCGTGTCAGACCTGAAAAAACTTGTAGCGCTGACCGGATTTTCCCGGATCCCGGTATACCGGGAACGTAAGAACAATATAGTTGGCATCATAAACATATATGATATACTCTATACGAACGGGGCCGGCGTGGACGATATGCCGGTACAGAAATTCATGCGGGAGCTTGTCTATCTCGATAAAGATGACGGGCTCGATATAGCGCTCGCGAGACTTAGACATCGGAAACAACCGATGGGTATTGTCGCCGACCAGATGTCCCAGATCGTAGGCATTGTGACCATAGAGGATATTCTTGAGGAGTTAGTGGGGGAACTCGAGGACACGAGGTGAGAAAATGAGTCTTATATTCGTTATTCCCGTTATTGTTGTGATAATCATATCCGCTTTGATCGTAAAAATAACGTCGGTAGCTTTGAACCTTACAGGCCTGGAAAAGCACAAAGCATTTTTTCAGACGTTATCGGCTTTTACCGGCACGGGGTTTACGACCAGGGATTCTGAGCTTATCGTCAATAACAACATAAGAAGGAATATCATAATCTTCCTGATGATAACAGGTAACGCGGGACTGGTTTCCATCGTAACTACGCTTATGATGTCTTTTTTCAAGGGTGGGATGTTGTTCACGCCTGTCCTGATCAACATGGCGGCCATACTTCTGGTGGTGCTTGTTATAATCAAGTTGTCGTCAAATAAGGTATTCGCGCGCAAATTCACGAAGAAGATACAGGAAAAGCTGATAAAGAGCCCCACGTTCACAAAGCGCCCGGTCGAAGAGATATTGCATCTGGCTGAAGGATACGGGATAGCTGAAGTGACGCTGGGGGAAGAGTGTGTAGACATAGGGAAAACGCTGATCAACTCATCTTTCAGGCAGAACGATATTCTTATACTGGCTATTGAGCGGGGGACCAGTGTCATTCCGGCGCCTCACGCGACCGATAGCCTCGACGTGAACGATACGTTAATATGTTATGGTAAGTTGGCCAACATTGTTAAGATAGGTAAAGAGAAAAAATGACCACGAGGTTGCCCGGACCGGGTGAGCGCGGGGATCTCATGAAAACACGTATGGAGGTTATATGGTCAAGTATATAGTTCTATGTTCATTGCTTGCAGCGTCTCTTTTAGCGGCAGGTTGCGGAGAGACCGTTAGCGGCCTGGGTAAGGACGCCAGGCGGATAGGTTCGGGGATACATAAGGTCTTTATACGGGAATGACCGGCAACAATACGGGAAAAAGGGCAGTCTTGAATGACCTGCCCTTTTTATTTCCATGAAAACGGCTACCAGAACAGATCTCATCAAAAAGGCTTTATCACGGCTTCAGAAGCGCATGGATCCATGTGGGCTGTGTCCCAGGAAATGTTCAGTGAACAGACGTAATGGAGAACGCGGGAAGTGCGGCGCGGGTATGCGTGCCCGGGTCTATACTTATATGGCGCATTATGGTGAGGAGCCTCCCGTGTCAGGTTCACACGGCTCCGGGACCATATTCTTTTCTGGCTGCAATATGTCATGTGTATATTGTCAGAACTATAAGTTCAGCCAGGCCGCCATGGGGAGGGAGCTTTCCGCCCAGGAGCTTGCGGATGTCATGCTTAACCTGCAGGATAAGGGATGCCATAATATAAACCTGGTTTCCCCGACGCCGTACGTGCCACAAATACTTGAAGCGTTAATTCCGGCTATAGACCGCGGGTTGTCTGTCCCTATTGTGTACAATACGGGAGGGTATGACCTGGTCGATGTACTGTCCGATCTGGAAGGTATCGTGGATATTTACCTGCCGGATATGCGATATGCCGACAACGAATGGGCCCTGAAATTCTCCGGTATACCGGATTATGTCGAAAATAATCGTGCCGTAGTGAGAGAAATGATACGGCAAGTGGGGACCAGGCCGGTATTTTCCGGGGACATCATGACCAAAGGACTCATCGTGCGTCTTCTGATGCTTCCGAACGGGATATCCGGGACAGATCTAACGCTTGATTTCCTTGAGTCACAAGTGGGGACAGATCTTTATTTGAGCCTTATGAGCCAGTACTATCCGGCCTATCGCGCTGATGGGATGCCTGAAGTCTCGCGTAAAATCAAAAAAAGTGAGTATGATGCGGTCCTTCGTAAAATGTCAGAATGTGGGTTCCATAACGGCTGGATACAGCCTTTTGGAGAGTTTGAAACTAGGTTTGCTGGTGAGAATTTCGAGCCTGTTTGAACAGCCCATTATTTCAAAACTAATATTTGATTTATAAGCTGGTGTGAGATAAACTTATATAAAATGAACATAACTCTAGGGGAGTCGTGGAGAAAAAAAAGCTAGTGGCTGTGGTGGATGACAGCCCGGACATCCTGAAAATCGTATCTTTACATCTTGAGAAGGCCGGTTTTTTGTCGCGTTGTTTCAAGAACGCCGGGAGTTTTCTTAACTCCTTGAAGAGTGAAACGCCGGATTTTCTTATACTTGACCTGATCTTGCCTGATATGGACGGTTTTGACGTGTGTAAGCACATGCGTTCAGATCCCGCTCTGAAGAACATTCCCATACTGATGCTTACCGCGAAAGACGAAGAAGTGGACAAAGTCCTCGGGCTGGAATTGGGCGCTGATGATTATGTGACAAAACCATTCATGCCCAGAGAACTTATGGCCCGTGTCAAGACCATCCTTAAACGCTATGAAAGGCCGGAAGAAGAGAGTGACAGTACTATAAGATTCGGTGATCTTTTAAGCATAGACGAAACCCGGCATGAAGTCATTTTGAACGGCAAATCCCTTGTTTTTACCCCTACAGAGTTCAAGATACTCAAACTTCTGTGCGCATCGCCCGGGCAGGTCTTTACCCGGGAAGCTATATTAAAGCATTTATGGGGAAGCGAGAAAGTCGTCGTAAAGCGTACGGTTGATGTACACATACGGCATATACGGGAAAAACTCGGCAAATACGCTGATATAGTAAAGAATGTCCCGGGCGTAGGGTATAAATCCGAACTCTAGTCTTTAGTCCACTTGCCAGAACTCTCAACCTCTGAAAGCAGCATTTCTATCTCCGCCTCTTTTTCCAGATTTGAATTGTTCAGGTCGTTTATTGTTTCTTTCTGGCTTGTGATTATAGCGTTCAATCGTTCGAGTTCGTGATTTTTAGCGTTCAGGTCCGATATGTGGGTTTTCATCGATGAAGCGTGTTCAGAGGAAAGTTCTTCATATTTGGCGGTAAGGAACGAGATCATTTCATCCTTTTTCAGCACTGAGCCGGATGTGGTGTCCTCTACTTTTTTCAGGGAGAGACTGTTGTATGCCATTATCGCGAAAAGGAAAGAGAGAAGTATCGCTCCGGTCAATACTCGCAATAGGGATGTTCTTTTTGGGCGAGGTATCGCGGATAATTTTTCGTTGGTGGTAGCGAACGCGTTATGTATCTCATCAAGCCTTTGAGTGAGTGTCTTAGTGTCTTTTTGCAGGTAAGCGATATCAGAAATAGACTTTTCCAGTGTTGTGACGACCGAACGGACCTGTTCGATCTTTCCCAGCAGAAGCTCGGTTTTCCCGTCTTGTGAATACATATCGATATCCCGGGTGAGGGGGATGTCATGTGTGTGCGGCTGGTCTCCCTGGCTGTCATCGTCATCGTTGGAGGACAGCCATCCGGAGTTTGGTGCCGGGCCGTCAAAGCCGAGTAAAGTCTCAACATTTATGTTCGGATATTCCCTCTGAACATCGTTCTTCAATACATATAAGCTGTTCTCATGATTTATGGCAAGCAGGCGTTTATCTCGTATCTCATCTTTGACTATAGTAGTTGGAACGCCTAAGGCAGTTGAAAGTCGATTCAACTCGATAAACTCACGACCCAATCCATCTCGATATGTAGTCATAGTTTTTCTAACCTCCTCAAGATGTAGTATATATTAAATTACCTATTATGTCAAATTTATAAAATACGCTTATATATATAAAATACATGAAAGTAAATATTAAATAATAATTAACTAAATAAAAATCCAGTTTTAATTGCATTTCATAACAATCTAAGTATACTTAATATAGATACTAAAACTGGTTCTTTTAAATGGATTTTTTGAAAAAGGCAACCTCCGTGAAAGCGGAAGGGCGCAAAGCTATAAGAGCCTAAGACCTCAAGGGGTTACGGTAGTCAGCTGCCAAAGAGAGAAGGTATACATTGACCCATGGCTATTATAGTCATGGGTTTTTTTATCCCCCGTAGCCAGATAGGATATGAGTAGATAGGCGTAGGAGGATTATTTAGGGGCAAAGAGATGAAGATGACGGGACTGCTGAAGAGAACGGTGAGCGTACTTGTGGTGTTCAGTTTTTTGAACGCTCAGGTGGCGTATTCTCTCCCACAGGACGTTGAGGTGGTGGAAGGCGCGGCGGATGTTAACATAGAAGGCGCGACGATGACGATAAACGCCGACGCCGGCACTATCCTGAATTATTCCTCGTTCGACCTTGCCGAGGGGGAGTCAGTGATAATAAACCTGCCGGGGATAGACGCGGATATACTTAACCGTGTTATCGGCGCCGGCGCGTCGAACATAGCGGGGGCCATCTCATGTAACGGGCTTTTCATACTCGTGAACACTAGCGGTATATATCTCGCGTCGACGGCGAATATCGACGTTGGCAGTCTGGTGCTTTCCACGCGGGATATCACTAACTCTGATTTTGTTAACGGGAAGTATTTCTTCCAGAAGATCTCGGAGGAAGCGCTGGATACGCTCCTTAAGAACGCGGGCACGATAAACGTGCGTGAAGGCGGGTTCGGCGTCCTTATAGCGGGAGCGATAGAGAACTCGGGTATGATCGTGGCGCCTATGGGGCGTATACACCTGGCCGCGGGAGACGCGGTGACACTCGCGCTTTCGAGTGACGGGCTTATAAGTGTCGCGATAGACGAGAAGGTGGCGTCGACGATACATGATATGGACGGGAACCCGATAACCGACCAGATAACGAATACCGGTTCGATCATAGCCGACGGCGGGGTAGTGGCTATAAGCGCCGAGTCGCTCACGGACATATTCAGGAACGCTATAAATCTTGATGGTATAGTGCAGGCGGATACGATGAGTTCTACTGCTGGCGAGATAAGTATAACCTCCTCGAGTGATATAACCCTCGGGGGTGGGATATCAGCCGTAGGGGGCATGATAGGAGTGATCTCGGAGGAAGGGTCGATAAGAGCCGAGGAGACATCGGAGATGACGGCGCAGGACGTATACGTGGAGGCCCAGAGGGACATATCTCTTGAGGGAACGATAGAGACGATGGAAGGTGGGCTTGTCGATCTCCACGCCCTTAACGGGTCGATGTACTCACATGGTTCCATAATAGCGCCTGAGGGGGAGATAAATGTGTGCGCGGCGTATGACCTTGACCTCGGGGGGTTCTACAAGGCGAGCCGCATGGTGTTCGACCCTGAGGAAGTGAACATAACGAGCGACTGGACGGGATCAGGGGATACGACGTTCTGGGCGACGGGGAACATAAATGTGCAGGCTAACATGACGCTGGAGGAAGGTAGCTTTTATTTCTATGCCGATTCCACCGATGCCAGCGGCACATATGACGACGGTTCGGGTACGTTCACGCAAAGCTCCAGCTCAACTATAACCGCTGATTATGATATATCCATAGACGGCTCCGGGAGCGTATCGGTGGGCGGAATAGTGTCTACTAGCGGTAGTCTTTATGTGGGGAATGTTACGGGGGATCATACGAATTCTTATGTAGCGGTTGTGAGTGACCTGAATGTTGCCGAAGATATATCATTAAGCTCATCGGGTGGTATCGGTGTATATACCGGCAATACCCTGCAGGCCAACAATATGGACATAAACGCTGACATGGACGGTAATGGTACCGGCTCGTTCTCCATGTTTTCCGGAACGGCTTTGACGCTTACAGGCGGAGACCTTTCAATAAGCGCGGGGGAGAATAGTACTTTGGAGGATATCTCCGGGGTCGATCTTTTTACGATAGGATCGACCACCGCGGCAGGGATAAGTTTTACGTGTGACGCGGCGAACACATTCAGCGTGGATACGTTCAAGACACTTGGCGACGGCTCCACGACTTTTGTGAGGGCGGTCGGTGATGGGACCAGTATCCCGCGGATGGTATACGATATAACACAGCTTCAGGCGATGCAGGATAACCTCAGTTGGGATTACCAACTTGCCAACAATATAGACGCGTCGGCGACTGCCGGCTGGAATTCAGGTGAAGGTTTCGTTCCTGTCGGGGATGATGTGTCGAAATTCACGGGCACATTTGATGGGGGGGGTAAAGTGGTCTCGGGACTTTTTGTGGACACCACACAGTCTTATACCGGCCTTTTTGGATATGTTTCCGGCGCTACATTATCTGACGTCGGGCTAGAAGATATCTCCATAACTGCTACTGTGTCGACCGGGTATGCCTATGTGGGCGGCTTATCCGGATATGCCCAGGATACGCTAGTAACTAACGTATATACAACCGGTTCTGTTGATGCTATCAGACCAGGTGGGGTTGCGTTTGGCGGTGGGTTAATAGGTTGCAACGAGGCCAGCGCGTTAGGGCAAGAGGCGAATATAACGAGTTCATATTCTTTGGCTGATGTGTCAGTGAACGCTCACTCTGGTTATGCGGGTGGGTTGATAGCCCAGAATTCCGCGAACGGTGGCGGGTCGGCGGATATCGCGGATTGTTATGCGACGGGCTCGGTTTCGATGACAGCTTCATCGTTTTATGCTATGGCGGGAGGGTTGGTCGGACAGAATGTGGCGTATGCCTTTGAAGGAGGACCATCGCTTCCATGTGCCAACATAACGGGTAGTTATGCTACGGGCGAGGTCCAGGCATCTTCAGGCGGAACGGGTGATGTATGCGCGGGAGGGTTAATAGGGTATAACACGACCACTGAAGATAATGCGCTCATAACGGATTCGTACGCCACGGGAAATGCTACCGCTTCAGGAGGTACTAGTACTTACGCGGGAGGGCTCATTGCGTATAATGACGCGATCTCAAATGGGGACGCGACCATTACAAGGTCGTACGCTACGGGAGACGCGTCGGCTACAGGGGCGGGAACGACATACGCTGGTGGCCTGGTCGGGTATATGGACGCGGCTATAATGTCCACGGCGGATGCCGTGGATTCTTTTGCTCTGGGAACGGCCACCGCAACGGGCGGCTCGACCAATTATGTTGGTGGGCTGGGAGGGTATATTGATATCGATAGGGATGTCTCTACCAGCAGGTGGTATAACGCTTCGAATACTGATGGTGTCGGTTCACTTGCCGATGGGGATACGTTGAAAGAAATAGCCGAGTATTTCACTGACGGCAGCTCAGAGATATATACAAACTGGGATTTCACGGTCGATGGGACCGGGGCGGGTTCGGGAACGTGGATCATGGCGGGTCTGCCGCACCTCCAGATGGAATGGACGGACACCATAACGACCCTGGAAGAGCTGCAGATGATCCTGCTGGACTATGACGTGTCATATACCCTTGCGAATGACATTGACGCGGCGGCGACGACGGGCTGGAATTGGAACAGCACACGTGGCGTGTATGAGGGGTTCAAGCCATTGACGCTTTTCTCCGCGACATTTGACGGTTCGGGGTATGAGATATCCGGACTTAACATTGACCGTACCGATACCAATATAGGGATGTTCGGAGTGGTCTTTGCCAGTACGATCCAGGATCTTTCCCTTTCTTCGGCCAGCATAACGCACAGTGACGCCGTAAGTTCTTATAATCTTGGGGGTGTGGCGGGGTTGGCATATAGCGCTTATCTCAACGACATATCGTTCTCGGGAACAGTTTCTGGCTCTACCAGTTCAGGTGACGCGTTTATCGGAGGTCTAACTGGATATATGAACGCCGGGGGCGTAAGCGGGATCAGTACTGCGGGGACCGTAACCGGGGCATCGAGCCTAGGCAAATGCTATGTGGGAGGGGTGATAGGGCAGTTATATACATCGGCCGCGGGGACCATCGAGGTAACGCTTTCCGATTCTTCTGCCGATGTCTCCGCGGATTCTGTGGGAGGATATAATTTCGTGGGAGGGCTTATCGGGTCCATAGAGCTGGCTGATTTCAACCTGGGAAGCGTTTGTAACGTTACTGATTCATACGCCACGGGGGACGTTTCCGGTAATACCACATTCACCCATGTTCTCGCCGGGGGACTTATAGGCAGGCTGTATATCGCGTACAATGCCGATGTTAACGTGGAAGATTGTTACGCCACAGGTGATGTTTCAGCTACGGGAACACAGCAGGCCCGTGCCGGGGGGTTGATGGGGCAATTTTCCTCAAATGGCGCTGAATCATACGTAACAATGAACAACTGCTACGCTACGGGAGATGTTACGGCGGTGGCCGGACTTACCGATGAGTATCCCGCTATGGCGGGTGGGCTGATAGGCTTGGTCCGGGCCGACGCGGACGGGACGACCATTATCAATAACTCTTTCGCAACGGGGACCGCTTCGGCCACGGGAGCCAGGCCGCGTGAATGCGGATTGGTAGGATGGGATGCCGGGGGAGAATACAATGATTGCCTGTGGTTTAACTCCACAAATATACAGGGGATGTACTTCGAGACACCTGACTCATATGACGGTACGGCGCTGAAGGCCGCCAGTCTTCCGGACCTTTTCGACGCGGATAGCGATCTTTTCTCTACATGGGATCTTACCGCGGACGGTACCGGCGGACAATGGGTCATACAAAGCAGGGCCGCTCCCCCCGATTTTTACAGGGAATACAACGTATGGACGGGCGGTGGAACGACCAATAATTGGTCGGATGCCGCTAACTGGAGCGCCTTAGCCGCACCATCGATCTTTAGCAAAGTACTTTTGAGTTCCGTTAGCACGAAAAGTGTCACATGGGATTCTGATATCACCGTGGCAAAAATGCATATAGATGCTTCGTACACGGGACAATTGACACAGGGTGACGGGTACGAGCTTACCGCCACGGACGTTTATTACCAGGGCGGTGGTACCGTGCGGACATCGGGAACGGACCTTTCTGTCGAGGGAGGTACTTTTGTGCAGGACGGAGGAAGCATCACGCTGGCCAGTGGCGGGGATATCTACCTGGATAGCGCCGGGTATATGGAGCTTTATGACGTCTCCTGCGGGGACGAAAGCACTATATACTTAGGTTCAAGGGAAGCCCCGAGCTCGGTAGTCGTGACCGGGACGATAAGCACGTTATATCCCGGTGGGTCCCAAAGCGGTCTTGAGATATATTCCGATGGCGGGATAAGTGTCGAAGGCGCGGTGGGCGGTTCAACTTATTATTTCGACTCCATCCACCTTTACCTGGACCATGATGATAACTCCGCGCTCAGCAATATACACGGAAGTTTTTACGCTGACCTGGTATATGTACTCGCGCAGAACAATATTGTGGTGGACGGCACACTGGCCAATGACGCGGGAGCTCTTTACGTTGGGCAGCCGGGATATACCCCGGATTCTATAACCCAGGACGGGAGAGTGCGGGCCGCTACTTATGTGGGAATGTATGCTAACGTGGACATAAACATGTACGATGAACTGTCCTCTAACGCTAGCATGTGGATAATGGCCGATTATGACGATAACGGGTCAGGGGCCTTCCGGCAGGTAAGCGGCAGTATAGTTTCATATGGCGACCTATCCATAGATGGTTCCGGGGAGATGGTCCTGGGTTATGTTTATCTGGGAGATAGCGCGGACATGACCATAGGAGAATATCGCACTCCGGATATCGTAACGATCGATATTGGTGTGGGCGGTGCCGCCGGAGGCGGGGACATCTCTATATATTCGAACGGAGATATCAACCTGGGCGGGGATATAGGTTCCGGTTCTACGGTATTCAATAACGTCAGGTTCTACCCGGACTATGACTCAAATGCCGGGATGAGTACCGTGGGAGGAAATGTATACGCGGATTATTTTTATATCGAGACGGATTCACCGCTGTCCCTTACTGAGACCAATGTCTATGGTGGAGGACTTTATGTGGGGGCGTTGGGCAGGGCTCCGATTTCCGTGTCGACCTTGGAGCCTTTATATGGGTTCTATGACATCGATATATATTCCGACGGAGATATCCTTATCGGGGACGATATATATGGATATGAAGTTGAGCTGTTCGCGGATTATGATGGCAATGGCACGGGAAGTTTCACCCAGACCGGGGGGATAATCGAGTCATACGGGGATATAGTGATAGACGGTGTAGGGGATATGGATTTGGGCGCCATTACGATAAATGACGGGAGCGATATAATAATCGGGTCTTCCAGAAAGCCGAGCTCCGTTACGTTGAACGGGGTGATAACGGGTATCAACGACCCATATCTGGAGATATGTACCAGCGGGAACATATTGCAGAACGCGGATATCGGAGCGGAAGGCCTGGCGTTCGGTTCCGTTAGGTTCTATATGGATGATGATATGGCCAATGGATACGGCGGATTTATCGCCAATAGCGGGACTATCTACGCGGATAATGTCGTTCTAGAGGCCCCGGGAGATATGGAATTGGGCGGTATAAGTGTATATGGCGGCGATCTATGGACTTACGGAGATCATATTCCCAGCAGCCTTACTTTGACGGGTGATGTAAGTGTCGGGTACGGGGATATATATATAAGCACCCTGGGAAGCTATGACCAGTCCTCATCAGTGGTTTCCACGACGGGTTCGGGATCGATAAGCATTACGTCCACTGGGACGTCGTATCTTAACGATATTAACGGGGCTGAAGGGATACTTCTTCTGGCCAACAGCGGCCAAAGCGCGGTTTATAACGCGTCGGATTCGATGTTCAACATTACCGGCGGTATCGGGATATCAAGTAACGTAACTCTTAACGGCCAATCATCGGATATCAGGCTCTCGGGAGCTTGGACCAATAGTGGCATATTTAACGCGGGTACATCCATTGTTACTTTCAATGGGGCCGGTACAGGGGCCATTTACGGGTCGAACACTTTTTATGATCTCAAGTGCGTTACTCCAGGCAAGACGTTGAGGTTCGCGGCGGGACGAACCCAGGTAGTATCGGGGGCATTGACGCTTGGCGGGACAGAAGCTAATAAGGTGATCCTTTCCAGTACTTCCGATGGGACCCAATGGCATATAGACGCGAGAGGGAGCATGTCTATAGCTAATGTTTCGGTAAAAGATTCGTTCAACGATAAAGGTCTCTATATCGACCCGGCCGGTTCTATTGATAGAGGGGGTAATTCGTACTGGTTCACGCCCTCGGTGCCACAGGATGATCCGGTCGACAATGACAATAATGTGCCGGGAGAAGGTAGCGAGACACTGGATGAAACCGTTTTGTTGGATGAGGCCCCGGGAGACAACGATATAGGGGACCAGGATATGGGGGACGTCGTGAACACCGGACAGGAGACGTCGGGAGATGAAACTAGCATCGAGAACGCGGGTGATGATATGGCCGGCGAGACAGGGGGAGAAGAGGATGACCCTGAGCCCACGGTCATGGCCGCTTCCACCTCGGTCGAAGATGGAAGTAGTGATGGCGGCACCTCGACCGATGGGTCCACGGATGAGGATAATGACGAAAATAGCGGTGGGACAGATGACGGTTCGGATGATATCTCTGATGAGGACGCCGGCGGGACGATCGTGGATGACGGCGAGGACGAAGAGGGGGACAGTGGCTCAAAGAAGAAAAAGAGCTCCGGGAATGCGCAGAAGTTGAGCGTTTCAGGAGAGGAAGAAGATGATGCTGAGGGCGCGTCGGCCGGGACTGGCGTAGGTTCCGAAGAAGATAAAGAGAATAAAAAAGAGAAGACGGAGCGAGGTCCGATGGATCGGCAGAACGTTATTGATGCGTTGTCCGCCAGAGGGTTTACATGGAATCCTTCGACCGGGACATTCGAAAAAGGGTTCCAACCTGGCGAGTATCACACAAAAGTATTCGTGTTCGAGGGAGAGGTCCTGGTGAATACGTTCAAGGGCGTAGCGCTTGACCCGTCAAATCTCACGATACTTACTAACGGACAACATATCAGTATTGGTGGAGTTTTTGATGGAGAAAAAGAACTGCTTGCCGGGGATGATGGCGTAGAAATCCGGGGTCAGTTGCCTGAACTTGGTGGAGAAGACGGTGAACTCTCGGATATAGTCGGGCGTACGGGCAAGATCACCGCTATAAGCGGAAAAGTCGATATCATAAAGAAAGCGGGGCAAGAGAACGTTTCGGCACAAATAGGCATGACCCTTGAGGAGGGGGATGTATTGGTGACTGATACGGATAGCGAGGCGACCATTGAGCTTGCCGGTAAAAAGGGCAAAACAGCCGCGGAAGTTGACCTGTCGGAAAATACCCAGATCATGGTCGATGAGCTTAGTCTTGTCCCAGATAAGGGTACGGAAGATACCTTGCTGGATATTGCCGTGGGGAAGATACTTGTTAAGGTCGAAAGCCTAAAGGACAGTGGGGGGTCCACTTTTGAGATCCAGACACCTACCTCCATCGTAGCGGTAAGAGGGACGGTTTTTACGGTGGAAGTAAGCCCATCCAAAGAATAACAGCCTCATAATATGTTATAAAATAAGCACTTAAAAAGTTAATCACAACTTAATCACAAAATAATGGGTTCTTGTTTGTATCGTATTAATAGTATGATATACTTAAATTGATACTAAAACCGGTTCTTTTAAATGGATTTTTTGAAAAAGGCAACCTCCGTGAAAGCGGAAGGGCGCAAAGCTATAAGAGCCTAAGACCTCAAGGGGTTACGGTAGTCAGCTGCCAAAGAGAGAAGGTATACATTGACCCATGGCTATTATAGTCATGGGTTTTTTTATCCCCCGTAGCCAGATAGGATATGAGTAGATAGGCGTAGGAGGATTATTTAGGGGCAAAGAGATGAAGATGACGGGACTGCTGAAGAGAACGGTGAGCGTACTTGTGGTGTTCAGTTTTTTGAACGCTCAGGTGGCGTATTCTCTCCCACAGGACGTTGAGGTGGTGGAAGGCGCGGCGGATGTTAACATAGAAGGCGCGACGATGACGATAAACGCCGACGCCGGCACTATCCTGAATTATTCCTCGTTCGACCTTGCCGAGGGGGAGTCAGTGATAATAAACCTGCCGGGGATAGACGCGGATATACTTAACCGTGTTATCGGCGCCGGCGCGTCGAACATAGCGGGGGCCATCTCATGTAACGGGCTTTTCATACTCGTGAACACTAGCGGTATATATCTCGCGTCGACGGCGAATATCGACGTTGGCAGTCTGGTGCTTTCCACGCGGGATATCACTAACTCTGATTTTGTTAACGGGAAGTATTTCTTCCAGAAGATCTCGGAGGAAGCGCTGGATACGCTCCTTAAGAACGCGGGCACGATAAACGTGCGTGAAGGCGGGTTCGGCGTCCTTATAGCGGGAGCGATAGAGAACTCGGGTATGATCGTGGCGCCTATGGGGCGTATACACCTGGCCGCGGGAGACGCGGTGACACTCGCGCTTTCGAGTGACGGGCTTATAAGTGTCGCGATAGACGAGAAGGTGGCGTCGACGATACATGATATGGACGGGAACCCGATAACCGACCAGATAACGAATACCGGTTCGATCATAGCCGACGGCGGGGTAGTGGCTATAAGCGCCGAGTCGCTCACGGACATATTCAGGAACGCTATAAATCTTGATGGTATAGTGCAGGCGGATACGATGAGTTCTACTGCTGGCGAGATAAGTATAACCTCCTCGAGTGATATAACCCTCGGGGGTGGGATATCAGCCGTAGGGGGCATGATAGGAGTGATCTCGGAGGAAGGGTCGATAAGAGCCGAGGAGACATCGGAGATGACGGCGCAGGACGTATACGTGGAGGCCCAGAGGGACATATCTCTTGAGGGAACGATAGAGACGATGGAAGGTGGGCTTGTCGATCTCCACGCCCTTAACGGGTCGATGTACTCACATGGTTCCATAATAGCGCCTGAGGGGGAGATAAATGTGTGCGCGGCGTATGACCTTGACCTCGGGGGGTTCTACAAGGCGAGCCGCATGGTGTTCGACCCTGAGGAAGTGAACATAACGAGCGACTGGACGGGATCAGGGGATACGACGTTCTGGGCGACGGGGAACATAAATGTGCAGGCTAACATGACGCTGGAGGAAGGTAGCTTTTATTTCTATGCCGATTCCACCGATGCCAGCGGCACATATGACGACGGTTCGGGTACGTTCACGCAAAGCTCCAGCTCAACTATAACCGCTGATTATGATATATCCATAGACGGCTCCGGGAGCGTATCGGTGGGCGGTGTTGTCTCCAATATGGGAAGCATACATATCGGACAAGTCACAGGCAACCATGATGTGTCGTATATAGGCATGCTTGGCTCATTGTATGCGAGTAATGAGGTAACGCTTTATTCCGATGGTGATATACACCAAGGTGGGGACATGACAGGTGAGGTCATATATCTGTATCCAGATCATGACTCCGATGGCAGCGGCCAGTTCCAGACAAGTTTATCGTATGTCATCAATGGGATGGATCTCTACCTTGACCAGAGCACGGACATAGACATAAGTAATTTTAACGCGAATGTGGAATATTTTTATATCGGTAACAACGGGATCACGCCCAGTTCCGTTACGATCGGTGGCGAGAATCATGTGTATGGGACACTCGACATTACTTCCAACGGTGATATCGTCCAGAATGGGACGATCTATTCTGAGGCCGGATACGGGCTTTACCTGCAACCCGATTATGATAACGACGGGAACGGCCAGTTTATACAAAATTCAGGAAGCATTTGTAACTTTTATGAGATGAGCCTGTATCAGGGTACCAATATCACGCTTGATTATTACATGGACACCTACAATGTTTACGGGATCAACATATATGGCGAAGGTGAGGTTAACCTCAATGGCGGCATATATGCGACAAGCGATTTGTACGTGTACGCAAATGACGGTATTTCTTTGGGCGGTCCGCTACATTTCGATTATTACCTTGAGCTAAACGCCGATTATGACAACGATGGGTACGGCAGCTTGGTCGCGAACGGGAACAGCATATCCCCAGTAAGTTATTTTGATACGGCTAACATAACTACTGCAGGCGATCTTAACGTATCTGACATCGAAAGCCTGTTTTCCGGCGATGTTCCGGCAACTTCTTTGACTTTGCGTTCGACCGCAGGCAATATCACACTCGACCAGTATTATGATCCCGAGTTCTTATATTCGCTGCAACTTATAGCGGCTGATGATATCAACTTGAATGAGTGGATAGCGTTATCATACGGCAATGTTGGCCTGATCGCCGATTATGACGGAGACGGAGACGGTAATTTCAATTTCTCATCGGCAGGGATAAGCGCGGGCTCCGTTACTTTCAGTAAGAACAGTGATTTCAGTATCACATCGGATCTTATCTCCGACATAGACGCCAGCAATATCACATTCACGGCCGGCGGGGATTCCGACCTCTCGGTTGATGCCAGCCTATCATGCAGCGGGGCATTAAATCTACAGGCGGATGGGGATATTTCCATTAATTATGGGGTCAGCACAGGGACCACATTTTCGGTCGTTGCCGATTACGACACGGATAATTCCGGGAACGTTATCTGGTATAGCGGGGTGTCCGCGAGTATGGGGACAGGAGGGACGCTGAGATACCAGCAAGCCGATAGTTTCGCGTATTCGGATGTAACAAGCCGTGTTTATGGACAAACGACAGGAGGGGTCACGTTGAGGTCTACGAACGGTTCGGTGACCGTGGACCAGGCGATCACGCTCAGGACCGGCATCATCGATCTAAGGGCGGATGAGGACCTGCTTATAAATTCAAATATATCCACCACGAGCTCATCAACTATGTATCTTTACGCGGACGCGGAGAACAACGGTTCAGGGGGCTTTATGCAATCGGGGTCGGCTTCTATAACTTCAGGAGGGACCGCCCAGATCGCGCTACGCGCGGCAGGCACGGGAAGTTTATTGGGCGATATAACGGCCGGCCGGTTATATCTTTACGCGCAGTCAGGTGGCGCCACATATGCGCTCCAGGACGGGTGTAATGTGGACCTGAATTATTACACTTCTTCCTATGGTCTTTATGTCGCCAGTAATGCTATATTTAACGGTGGAAATAATACGACCATATCTACGGGAGGAGACTGGTGGGTGGACGGCACGTTCAATGGGCAGGGATCTACGGCCATATTGGATGGTACGTATTCCGGCACGAAGGATATACGGATGGACGCGGGCTCATTCAATAACCTTACGATAAACGCGAGCGGGACATATTCCCCATATACTTCCACCACGCCTACGGTAGTTGCGGGCGGTGACCTCAGCATCACTGCGGGCATATTGAGCATGACCACGAACGATCTCGTGGTAGGCGGAGACCTTCTTATCGACGGAGGCGTACTTATCGCCAATGGCGCGGGTGTGGACATTGATGTCGATGGGGATGTCTTGATCCGCGCGGGGGACTTTTTCGCCCCGACGGGCCTGGACGATGTTTCGTTCACGGTAGGGGGCGGATTTGAAGTATCGGGTGCGGGTGATTATTATAACGGCAATGGAAGGGTCGTATTCGATTCATCCGATATAGGGAACGATATCATCCTTACAACCTCCGGGTCCTATTTTTTCAATGACGTAAAGTTCAGCGGCGGAGGTGAATGGACTCTCACCGGCCTTATGCTGGCCTCCGGTGATCTGTATATGTATGACGGGACGCTCGTCGCCGGAGGACTGATAATAGCCGCGGATACATTAGCAATGGATGGCGGGAATATCACAAGTGATGGAAATGATGTCGAGATCATCGCTTCGACTTTTACGCAGACAGCGGGGGCGATAACGACAACATCAGAAGGGGATGTGAAGATCAGTTCTACCGCTATGCCCGGGGCATTTACTGTCGGGGAGATAAATTCCGATGGTGGTGTTTTCATCGGAGAGACCAACGCTCCGGTCACGGTCAGCCAGACATCAGGGACATCAATAACAGCGGTGGGAGATAGAGGCATAGAGATCAGCGCGTCAGGCGATATTACACTGCGGCAGGTCAATTCCGGAAGTTACGACACGACGATCACGTCAACGGCGGGGTCCATCCTCGACGGGCTTACGGGAGAAAGCGCGAACATAACGGCGGCAGCGGCTACACTCACGGCGGCTACGGGTATAGGTGTAACTGGAAGCGAGGACCTTGACCTTGACGTGGCGACGCTTGACGCGTCCGTAACGGGTACGGGTGACATTTATATATGGGAGGACAGCGCGATAACATTAAGTGATGTTGATACCAGCGCGGGCAAGATAGATATATCATCAGGGGGAACAATGACCGCGACGGATGTCGTGGCTGGCGATACGGGAGAAGTGTGGCTGACAACGACGAGCGGGAACATACAGGCTGGCGTGATCACGGCTTCCGGGAGCAAGGTAGTTCTCGCAGCCGCGGGTGCGATAACGGACACGAACGGTGCGAGCGTTAATATAACCGGGAGCACGGTGGACCTTGATGCCGCGACAGGCATAAGTGTGGATACTTCGGTGAATAATATCACGGCGGACGTGTCCGGGGTCGGGAATGTCGACATAAGCGAGACAGATGATGTGAACATTAACGGTGTCTCCTCATATGAGGGGGATATCATATTGACAAGCGGCGGCGTTATGACCGTTGCCGATGACATATCCGCCACAGGCTTCGGGAATATATCCATGACCGCCGACGGGATGAACCAGACCGGTGGCAGTATATACGCGCCCGCGGGCGAGATATGGATCGATGGCGCGGGTGATATTGTCCTGGGGGCCATAGAGGCGGCTGGGAATCTGACCATCGGGTCCAATGTGGCGCCGGATTCCGTGACCTTTAACGAAGATATCCACGCGTATAATAGCATAGACGTTATATCCAACGGGAACATTGACCAGAACGCGGACATATACAGTGACGGATCGTATGATATCTATCTGCGTCCCGACTATGACGGGGACGGTGCTGGGCAGTATTCGGGCAACGGGCATTCGCTTCTGGTGAACGCGCTTTATATCGACCAATCGACCGATATGGTGCTTAACGGGTTTACTCTCCAGAATGGTTATGTGTTAGCCGGCACCCTTAGTGCGCCATCATCAATTACCGTGAACGGCGATATAAATGGATATTACGCGTTTTACGCGGAAAGTAACGGGAATATCGACGTGAACGCGAATATATACACGCAATATGACCTGTATCTCGACGCGGCCGGTGATATAAACATAAATTCACTTTTGAGTTCAGGGGACGTGATATCTATAGGGGGATCCATATCGCCATCCTCTGTGACAATAACATCCGCTGGTTCCATATATTCGGGGAATACCGTTACAATATCATCCGGCGGTGATCTGGTTTTCGATAACCTGTCAGGGGCGATAGACTCGTATTTCCTGACCGGTAACGCCGGAAGCGACATAACGGTGGCGAACACCCTCAATATCGGTGTCGGATTATCCCTTGACGCCACGGGCAATATAGATGCCGAGGGCTCGATCGGTGGTATGTCTGAGACGCTTACCCTTAACGCGGGCGGGTATATTGATATAGCGGGGACCGCTACAGGGATAACCGCTGTAACGATAGACGCTTCGGGTGATGTGACCCTGGGGGGCATTGACTGCCAGGGAGACCTCGCGATAGGCGGGACGACTTCCCCGGCGAATGTTCACCTTAACGGTAGTAGCACGGTTACGGGTACTAACACGGCCCAGATCAGTTCGGCCGGGAATGTTGCCTTCAATGGCGATCTTGTCACGATATGTGGTATCACGGTCAGCGCGGTGAATAATGTTACGATAGCTAATAGTATTACCGGAGTTAATTCGGATATTTCACTGTACGCGGGGGGGAATATCAGCCATGCCTCCGGCACGGTATCTACGGAAACGAGCGGGGACATATATATGAACGGCGGCGGGGATCTCGCTTTGCGCAATATCAACAGCGCTGGGAGTGTATACGTGGGTGATCCTGAAGCTCCTTTATCTATCACGCAAGGAACGGGAACTGTGATCAACGCGGGTGGCGATATCAGCGTTGTGTCCGCGGGTGACGTAACGCTTGCGGAGTTGATCTCCGGGTCCGGGAGCGTTTCGGTGACCTCGTCCGGCGGGGGGATATACGATGGACTCGGCACGACCGACGCGAATATTACGGCCGGAAGCCTTACTCTTAGCGCGGCTACGGGAATAGGCATCCTGGGTGGAGAAGATGTCGATATCTCCGCGGATTCTCTCTTCGCTGAGGTCACGGGTCCGGGCGACATACATATAAATGAATTCGGGAGCATAACGATAAGCTCAACAAGCACTTATGACGGCTCGATCGATATCACATCTGAAGAGAAGATGACGGTATCGGATATTGCCGCGGGCGGTGCTGGCGATATTTCGCTTTGTACGGGGTCAGGAGACCTGGAGCTCGCGGGGAATATAACGGCGAACGCGGGGAATGTTTCTCTTGCCGCGGGCGGCGCGTTTACGCATATATCCGGAGTCATACATACTGATACGACGGGAGATGTGAGCATTAGTTCGGTTGGCGCGTCATCACTTGGGGACATAACGAGCGCGGGGGCGCTGAACCTGGATACCGGAAGCGCAGCTACTTATGGTTCGACCGGCACAATTGATACGGTGGGAGCCGTGGTGATAAGCAGCGGGGTCAATGTGGACGCCAATTCCTCGGTATGGACGGTAGGAGGGGACTGGACGAATAACGGTACGTTCAATGGAGACACTTCGAGTGTAACGCTTGACGGCGCAAGTGACGCCGCGGTGACGGGCCCTAACACCTTCGGTGACCTTGCGATAGAGACGGAGGGTAAGACCGTAACGTTCGAAGCGGGCGAGACCCAGACGGTTACCGGCGAGTTCAGCGCGCAGGGTTCCTCGGGGGTCGGCAACCTGGTGACGCTCAGGAGTTCGTCCGCCGGCAGCGCGTGGGGGCTGGACATACAGGGCGCGGCAAGCGTCAATTTCGCGGACGTCAAGGATTCGGCGAATGTCGGGACCGAGATCACGGCCACGAATTCCAAGGACAGAGGAGGCAACACCGGCTGGAGTTTTGAGTCATCGCTTCTTACATGGCTGGGAGTTAGCTCGACCAGCTGGGATGACGCTTCCAACTGGGACCTGGGATACGTGCCGAACGTAAGTGACAGCGTGGAGATAGTATCCGCGGGTAATTACGCGGCTTTAGTTTCGGATGTCGAGATAAACTCTCTTACGATAGACTCGGGCGGCCGGATGGACGCGGGTTCTTACAGGATAACGGTTTCCGGTGACTGGACGAACGCGGGTACGTTCAACGCGGGTACGGGCACGGTCGTTTTCGATCCGATGACGGGGACATCGCGGATAAGCGGGTCGACTATGTTCAATGACCTCACCTGCGTAACTCCTGGATCCACGCTGGTATTCGGTTCGGGGACGACGCAGACGGTGAACGGCAGGCTTGACATATCAGGTTCGGTATCAAGCCGAATAAACCTGATGGGTTCGGTAGCGGGAAGTTATTGGCATATAAACCCTAAAGGGGCGATAAGCGTGACGAACGTTACAGTGAGGGATTCATACAATGACAAAGGCGTATTCGTGGATCCAGCGGGGTCGGTGGATAACGGTAAGAACCTTTTCTGGTTCACGCCTCCGGTTAACGATATACCGGACGAGACGGATAACGTGGGTCAGAACAAGAACAATATGATCCTTGAAGGGAAAGGAAATGACTCTTTCGACCCCAGGGGTGTGGCGAATGGTCCTGCCGGGACAGGCATATTCATGGAGGACTATTTCGTCAACACGGGTTTTGGCATGGTATCCTCGGACGGGTCGCCATTTTTTATGTATCATGGTCTTTCTGACCCCGACATATATGGGCGCCGCGAACTCCCTGATCGGGACATGGTGGTTTAGGTCGTTGGTACGGTTAAGGGATCGGTCTCTTTGCGGCGGATCGTCAGGATATTGTTGTCCAGTAGTTCATTTGCCGAAGGGGTCCCGGAAAGCATGTCGGGAAGACCTTCACGAGGGGTCTCGGAGCGCATACTCTTTATCCTTTCCCATTCCTTGGGCAGGTTCTCCTCGAAAGTAAGGGCGAAATGGAAACGCGGGTTCGGGGACTCAGTGGTGGCTTTGTCCGGTCCTATGGGGAACCCCCATTCCAGGCGTAAGAGCGCCTGATTGTACAGACGTATACGTAGTCCAGCTCCGATGCTGGAATAGTTGACATGTTGTCTCTCCTCATCTTTTCTGGCCGCGCGTTTTTCCCCGTAACCGTAATCCATGAAACACAGGAGGTTCACGTTGTTACGCAGGCTGTCCTGGGCGTATGGCAGTTTCCATGACTCCGGGATGAACGGGCAGGGGACGAGTAGGTCCAGATTCATTATAAAGCCGTTGTCGGCCATGTAGTCCTGGGCCGGATATCCGCGTATCGAATCGATACCACCCAGGGAAAGTTGTTCCTGCGACGCGAGTTTTTCTCCGGAGAACTGGGTCTTGATGTTCAGGGCCGCCTGTAATGAGGCCGGAAATAGTTGCCGGTGTTTTATGTCAAGGTTGAACTTGGTGAAAGTGTTCCCGGCGGTCCCGTTCCTGGAAGAAAGGGGATGTTTGCGTCTGGCCCCGAACGCGTTAAGCCCCTGGGATAGCTGGGGTGAGATATACGTTATCGCGCCGGGGTTGCGGCTTATGATGTTGCTTTTGAGCCGGGCGGTACGGAAACGATCGCGTATAAGCGTGCCTTCCTCGGTGGTGGTCACTTTGTCGTTGGAGTCCATGCCCAGCGAAATGTCCCCAAGATATTCCGATCTCTTGTACAGGTCCTGGCTGACCGTGAAGCTGGCGCTCTGTGACCTTGACCGTATGCCATAGACAGAGAACTGTTTTCTTGGCGCGGAACGTGAGTCGGAATATCCGTAAATTATGTTCGTCCCGAAATTTGTTATGGGTACGGAGTGATACATATACATGCCGCTGAAATACTGGCCAAACGTGTATCCGGAAAGAAAGGTATCATCGACGAAGAGGGCATTATTATGTCTTACTCCGAAACCGTACCTGTCCCCGCCGGTGGAAGGAGCTCCTTCATTGTCGTATGAGAAAAACCCATGTATGGGGAAGTAAGATGTCGTGTCCAGCATCACGTCGGTAGTTCCTATTTCCTGCCCGGCGATAAGAGTGGCTTTTACGTCCCGGTCGGGATTTTTGTTCATGAGTTGCAGGCTCCGGCTCATTTTATCATAACGCAGGACCTGTCCCGGTTTGATGTCCCAGTAGTATTTTACGCGATCGACCTGGTTGGGGTCTCGGCTTTGTATCTTAAGTTCTCCCATTTTAGCCTCGACCACCCGCAAAGTGACCACGCCGTTCTTGATGTCCTGCGGAGGGAGGAAACAGGCCGCTATGACCCCTTTCTTCAGATACTCTTTTTCGATGTTCTTTGTTATCTCCGTGAGCTCCGCCAGGTCGGTATCCTTACCGATGGAATCAGCGAAGAGCGGAGTGAATTCGTCGGGGGGAAAAGTCTCGGTACCTTCGAGGACCACTTCTTTTAACAGGAAAGTAGGGCCTTGAGGTATGGCTTTTTCCTCTTCCTCGATCTTTTCGGGTGCCTGGGGAGGCGTTGTCGTGAGTTTTTCCTCGGCTTCCTCGCGGAATGGCCTGTCCACCTCGCGTGTGGCCATGTCTATCGTGCTTTCGCTGGGGAGAGGCTGGGAGAAACACGCCCGATACACGAGCGTGGACATTAACAATACGAAAACCACCTTTTTAATGAATGATGTGTACATATGATTCAAAAGGTAGTTTACACAATCAAAAGGGACCTGACAAGTTGAGCGACGTTATTAATAAGGTCTTGAGCCGAGGGATTAGACCGCGTTGTAAAAATAAAAGTTGAAATACTTTGATTAACCGCTATAATAAGACTTGTTCTTACTCTTAAAAGTCCGCACAACGATGTGCCGGAGACCGGACAACGCCGTCTGTATAACTCAATCAAAAAAAAGGTGTACTTGTGAAGTGTGTAATAGCATTTGAAGATGGAACTGTGTTCAGAGGCCGGGCTTTTGGAGCGGCCGGGAAGACCGTTTTTGGCGAGTTGGTCTTTAATACCAGTATTTCCGGATACCAGGAAATAATCACTGACCCGTCATATAAAGGTCAGATCGTTACGATGACGTATCCTCTTATCGGTAACTATGGCGTTAATCGTGAGGATGCGGAGTCGGATCGCCCGCAAGTCGAAGGCCTCATTATCAAAGAGCTGTGCGAAGTCCCCAGTAATTTCAGGTCGGAAGGATCACTTGACGTTTATCTTAAAAGACACGGAGTCATAGGTGTTTCCGGTGTCGATACCAGGGCCATAACAAGGCATTTGCGTATCCGTGGGGCAATGAAAGGCGCTATATCGACGGAATTCCCAGATGATATTGAAGGCCTGGTCGAGCGTGTAAAAGACTCCCCTGGTTTGATCGGCCGGGACCTTGTAAAAGAAGTAACATGCGACAGGTCCATTGTATGGTCTGGCAAGGGAGATATCAAGATAGCTGTTTTGGACTGCGGGGTCAAATACAATATATTAAGGCATTTCGAGGCTCGTGGTTGCGCGGTCACGCGTTTCCCGGCGGATACTTCGGCTGAGACCATATTGGCGTCAGATCCGGACGGTATTTTTCTCTCTAACGGGCCGGGGGACCCGGAAGGAGCCCCTTATGTCTTTGGGACGGTAAAGGAACTCCTGGGTAAAAAACCTATCTTCGGTATATGTCTGGGGCACCAGATGCTCGGGTTGGCTTTGGGAGGTAAGACGTATAAGCTCAAATTCGGTCATAGGGGGGGGAATCATCCGGTCAAGGACCTTAGGACCGGGAAAGTGGATATAACCGCGCAGAACCATGGTTTCTGCGTAGACTTTGATTCGGTTAAGGATAAAGGGGTGGAGATCACCCATATCAACCTGAACGACAATACCGTGGAAGGGATGGAGTCGAAGGAAATGGACTTTTTCAGCATACAGTGCCATCCTGAAGCCGGTCCCGGCCCGAATGATTCCACATATCTATTTGACAGGTTCGTTGACCACATAAGGAAAGAGAAATCGATCAATGCCTAAAAGGGAAGACATAAAAAGTATACTGATCATCGGGTCCGGACCGATCATAATCGGCCAGGCCTGTGAATTCGATTATTCCGGCGCGCAGGCCTGTAAAGCATTGAGGGAAGAGGGATATAAGGTAATACTCGTGAATTCCAATCCCGCTACTATCATGACGGACCCTGAAATGGCGGACAGGACATATGTCGAGCCGATCACCCCGGAGATGGTGGAGAAGATCATAGAAAAGGAGAGGCCGGACGCGCTCCTTCCTACGCTTGGCGGGCAGACGGGACTTAATACGGCTATGAAGCTCTACGAGAGCGGGGTATTGGAGAAGTACGGCGTTAAAATGATCGGAGCCGATTCTAAGGCGATAAAGAAAGCCGAGGACCGGGAAGAATTCAAGGTGGCAATGCAGCGTATCGGGCTGGATCTTCCCAGGAGTGGGCTTGCCTATACCTTGGAAGAGGCCAAGCACATCGCGAAAGAGATAGGTTTCCCTGTTATCATAAGACCCAGTTTTACTCTGGGGGGGACCGGTGGCGGCATAGTCTCGGACTGGGATGAATTCGAGGATACAGCGGCGCGTGGGCTCAGGAACAGCATGATAAGCGAGGTTCTGATAGAAGAATCCATAACCGGATGGAAGGAATATGAGCTTGAGGTAATGCGCGATAGGAAGGACAATGTCGTTATCGTATGCTCTATAGAGAACCTTGACCCCATGGGCGTACATACGGGGGACAGCATAACCGTGGCGCCGCAACAGACCCTGACAGATAAAGAATACCAGAAAATGAGGGATGCATCTATCGCCATAATGCGTGAGATAGGCGTGGAAACAGGAGGGTCTAACGTGCAGTTCGCGGTGAACCCGGATACAGGGCGAATGGTGGTCATAGAAATGAACCCAAGAGTCTCGCGCAGTTCCGCGCTGGCCAGTAAAGCCACAGGTTTTCCGATCGCTAAATTCGCCGCGAAACTGGCCGTAGGGTATACCCTCGATGAGATATCGAACGATATTACGAAGGAAACCCCGGCTTCGTTCGAGCCGACCATAGATTATTGTGTCGTGAAAATACCACGTTTTACCTTCGAAAAATTCGCGGCGGCCGATCCTACGCTGGGCATACAGATGAAATCCGTAGGAGAGACAATGGCTATCGGGCGGACTTTCAAGGAAGCCCTTCAGAAAGGTCTCAGGGGTCTGGAAACCGGGAAATCCGGGCTTGAATACCACAAGAGATCGGATATGTTGACCGGGGAAGAACTCGACAAAAAACTTATCAAACCCAATGCGGAGAGGCTTTATTACATTAAAGAAGCCTTGCGTAGGGGTTATTCCGTGGAAAAGATATTCGGATTCACTTCTATAGATCGCTGGTTCCTGCGTAACATCGAACAGATATTCGTCATGGAGAATAACTTCAGGGCTGAGTTCGGCGGGAAGGGGACAAAAGTCCTTTCAGAGCATCCTGAGGGGGCGGATATCCTCAAAATGATGAAACAATGCGGTTTCAGTGATAAACAGTTGTCTGACATGCTGGGGTGCCGGGAGACAGAGTTCCGTGAACTCAGGAAGAAGGCGGGAGTTGTGGCCACGTATAAGCTGGTCGATACCTGCGCGGCCGAGTTCGAGGCATATACCCCTTATTACTATTCCACATATGAGGACGAGTGTGAGGTAAAACGGTCCGACAGGAAAAAGATCATGATCCTTGGCGGAGGACCCAACAGGATCGGACAAGGCATAGAGTTCGATTACTGCTGTTGCCACGCGTCGTTCGCCCTGAAAGAAATGGGATTCGAGACCATCATGGTCAATTCCAATCCCGAGACGGTCAGCACCGATTATGATACTTCCGACAAGTTGTATTTTGAGCCGTTGACATTCGAGGATGTAATGAATATCGTCGATAAGGAAAGGCCGGATGGTGTTATAGTGCAATTCGGGGGGCAGACGCCGCTTAACCTGGCTGAACGGTTGGGTGATGCCGGCATGCCGATAATAGGCACTACGGTAGATTCCATAGCGCTTGCCGAGGACAGGGAACAGTTCAAAGCGCTTTTGGACAAGCTGGGGCTGAAACAGCCAGCTAATGACACGGCCACTTCATATGAGGAGGCGCTAGCCAAGGCGCAGACGATCGGTTATCCAGTAGTAGTGCGTCCTTCATATGTGCTGGGCGGCCGGGCCATGAGAATAGTCTACGACAAGGACGCGTTAAAGGATTTTATGGAGGAAGCGGTCGACGTTTCCCCGGGACACCCCATACTTCTGGACAAGTTCCTTCAGAACGCCATAGAGGTCGACGTTGACGCGGTTTCGGACGGTAAAGATACGATAGTAGCCGGGATAATGGAGCATATCGAGGAAGCCGGCATACATTCGGGTGATTCCGCGTGTGTGCTGCCGCCGCATACCATTACGGACAGTGTTCTTGACGATATAAAGGTCCAGACAAGGCAGCTTGCGCAAGCTCTTGAAATAAAAGGACTTATGAATATACAGTACGCGGTGCAGGGGAACGATATCTTCATACTGGAAGTAAATCCGCGCGCGTCAAGGACCGTGCCGTTCGTTTCTAAGGCCACGGGAGTACCGCTGGCCAAGGTCGCATCCAAGATAATGGCGGGGGCCTTTCTCAAGGACCTGAACGTTCCTGACCCGATGCAAGGGTTGAATTACACCAGCGTCAAGGAATCAGTTCTCCCTTTTACGCGTTTTTCCGGGGTAGATATACTTCTGGGGCCGGAGATGATGTCTACCGGAGAGGTGATGGGTATCTCCGAGACATTTGGCGCCGCTTTCGTCAAGGCGCAGGTCGGGGCGGGGCAGATACTCCCGACAAAGGGGAAGGTCTTCATCTCTGTCCAGGACGCGGACAAGCGCAATATCGTGTTCCCCGCGAAAAAACTTTTTGATATGGGTTTCCATATTGTGGCCACCGGTGGGACAGCTAAAATACTGAAGAACAACAACATCAAGGTGGAAGTGGTAAAAAAGATACATGAAGGAACGCCTAACGTGATGGACCTGATCCGTAACGGAGAGATAGCCCTTCTTATAAACACTTCTTACGGCAAGAACCCACATAAGGATGGCAGGGCAATAAGGAGCGCCGCGGTCATGCGGGGCATACCGTGTATAACGACACTTTCCGGCGCGCAAGCGTCAGTTAATGGCATTGAGTCCATGTTGAGGACAGAGATGACCGTGAAGCCTCTTCAGGACTATTATGGAGCGAATGTACATGGATAAGAAAGAATATTGCGGTATTTTCGGTATATACAAACACCCGCTGGCGGTGGATCTTACTTATCTCGGGCTATATTCTTTGCAGCACCGGGGAGAAGAGTCCTGCGGGATAGCGGTGTCAGACGGCAAGAACCTGAAACAGCTTGCCGGTATGGGGCTGGTCTCGGATGTCTTCAGCGAAAAATCGCTGCACGGGTTAAGGGGGACCAACGCCATAGGACATGTGCGATATTCGACCACGGGGTCAAGCATACTGCGTAACGCGCAGCCTTTCATGATCAATCATAACAGGCACAGTGTTTCTATAGCGCATAATGGGAACCTTACCAACGCGGTCAAGCTGAGGCGCGCGCTTGAAAAAGAAGGCGCTATTTTCCAGACCACGATGGACTCGGAGATAGTCCTTCATCTTCTTGTGAGGTCGAAAAAAGATACTTTTGAGGAAAGGCTCGCCGACGCGCTTAAGAAGTGTGACGGCGCGTTCTCCATGTTATTCCTCACGAAGGATAAAATGGTGGGGGTGCGCGACCCCCATGGGTTCCGGCCTTTATGTCTCGGCATAAAGAACGGCAGTTATGTAATGGCCAGTGAAACATGTTCTCTGGACCTTATAGACGCAAAATTCGTAAGGGAAGTGGAGCCGGGCGAGGTGATCTCGATATCGCATGACGGGATGAGCTCCATAAAGCCGTTCGATGCCATGAAACGATCTTCCTGTATATTCGAGTTCATATATTTCGCCAGGCCGGACAGCCATATTTTCGGTGATTGTGTGCATAATGTGCGAAAGAGGCTGGGACGCAAGCTGGCGGAAGAGCATCCTGTGGACGCGGATATCGTTATGGCCATACCGGATTCCGGGAATGAGGCAGCCCTGGGTTATTCGGAGAGAAGCGGGATACCCTTTGAGTTCGGGATAATAAGGAACCATTATATCGGACGCACGTTCATTCAGCCTTCACAGGAAATGAGGAAGCACGGGGTAAAAATAAAATTGAACCCGATAAAGGACGCCTTGAAGGGCAAAAGAGTGATCGTTGTGGAGGATTCCATCGTCAGGGGTACTACCACGGGCGGAAGGATACGTGCCATCAGGGAGGCCGGCGTCAAAGAGATACATATGAGGATAAGCTGTCCGCCTATCAGGTTCCCATGTTTTTATGGCATAGATTTTCCCAGTTCCAGGGAGCTTATCGCGAACCAGCTTCCATCCATAGATGAGATAGGGCGCTCCATCGGAGTGGACAGCCTGAAATATATAAGCCTTGATGGCATGCTCGAAGCGGTCGCGGGGGATAAGGACGGTTTCTGTACCGCTTGTTTTAGCGGTGATTATCCTACAAAGATGGGCAAACGTCCGGCGAAATCGGCGTTCGAGAAAAAGGCCGCGGCGGCCTGAACGGTGCCGGGTATCATTTCAACATAACGGAGAGACATGGCTAAATACATTTTTGTTACAGGTGGTGTTGTTTCAAGTTTGGGTAAAGGTATCGCGGCGGCTTCCATGGGCAAGCTTATGGAATGGAACGGTTATAAGGTCGCGATGATAAAGTGCGACCCGTATATCAATGTGGACCCGGGGACCATGAACCCCTACCAGCATGGAGAGGTATATGTGACCGATGATGGCGCCGAAACTGACCTGGACCTGGGGCATTATTACAGGTTCACGCGTTCACCGCTTACACGCGCGAGCAATGTGACCACCGGTAAGGTCTACCAGAAGGTCATAAACAAGGAGCGCCGGGGCGATTTCCTCGGAGGCACCGTACAGGTCATACCTCACATAACCAACGAGATCAAGAACGAGATCCGCGAAGTTGAGCGCCGGCATGACATTGATATCGTGATAGTGGAGATAGGCGGTACGGTAGGGGATATAGAAAGCCTTCCTTTCCTTGAGTCCATAAGGCAGATGAAAAATGAAATGGGTTGGGGCAACGCGGTAAATGTCCATCTCACGCTTATACCATATATCAAGGCCGCGGGTGAACTTAAGACAAAACCCACACAACATTCGGTCGGGAAACTGCGTGAGATAGGTATACAGGCGGATATACTTATGGTCCGCACGGAAAAACCCGTTTCCAGGGAGTCCCGCAAGAAAATATCACTGTTCTGCAATGTGGAAGAGAATTGTGTCGTAGAGGCAAGGGACGTGGCGGACATATACGAGATACCGCTTATGTTCCGTGATAACGGGTTGGATGGGATATTGCTTAAGCGCTTGAAATTAAGGCCAAAGAAAAAAGGTCCCGAGATCGCAAAGTGGGAAAAGGTGGTACAGATAAGAAAGACGGCCGCGAAAGAAGTGAATATAGGCATAATCGGGAAGTATATCGCGCTTCAGGACGCGTATAAATCCATAGACGAGGCCCTCCAACACGGCGCCATAAAAAGTCGTGTTAAGCTGAACATCATAAAGATCGAATCCGATGACCTCGAGAAAAAGACGATGAAGGAACTCGACGATGTCTTCAAGGGAATAGATGGCATACTCGTCCCGGGAGGGTTCGGGGTCCGGGGCATTGAGGGGAAACTGTCGGCCGCGCGATATGCCCGGGAAAAGAACATCCCTTACTTCGGCATATGTTTAGGGATGCAGATAGCCGTTATCGAGTTCGCCCGTAACGTTTGTTCCCTCAAAGGGGCGAATTCCACGGAATTCGTTCCCGGCACAAAGCATCCGGTGATATCCCTGCTTTCGGAGCAGAAGCATGTCAAGGATATGGGGGGTACCATGCGTCTTGGGCATTACAAGTGCGACTTGAAAAAAGGATCTCTTGCCGGCAAGACATATGGCGCTCCGTTCATAATGGAAAGACATAGGCATCGATATGAGTTCAACAGCAAATATAGGAACATGTTCGAGAAAAAAGGCATGGTTTTCAGCGGGTTATACCGTAAGGGTGGTCTCGTCGAGATAATCGAGCTGGAAGAACACCCCTGGTTCCTGGCTGTCCAGTTCCATCCGGAATTCCGCTCCAAGCCGGATGTGCCACATCCGGTATTCGCCTCATTCGTCGCCGCGGCCGCGAACCGCCGTTCGGTGTAGGTATACTTTCAGAAGTCATAGATCCGTCGGGATATCTATTCTTAATGGGTAAATGCGCGGAATTTTTTTCTTTTCTTGACAAGTAAAAATACTTGCTATATACTTGTAGCGAGGTGGTGGATATGCGTAGAAAAAACAGATTTGATTTTTATGCCACGGTATCTGACCGTGGGCAAATATTCATTCCAAAGGCGTTGCAGAGGTATTTCGGCATAACTTCGAGGGACAAGGTAGCCTTTACCGTGACGGATGACGGCAAGGTAGTGTTCAATAAAAAAAGGGGAGGGGACAATGAACAATAAAAAATACCAGCATCGCTGCGAGTTCGGCCGTGAGGATAAGTACTTCAAGCGTAACCGTAAAAGGCGGGATACGATACATGAAAGGGTCTTCAGCAAGAGCCTGCATGACATTTATAACCGTTACTACAAGGAACAGGTAGCGGCTCTTTACCGATCGCTTGAACAGTAACGCCTACTTACGGAGGAAGAATGCTGTACAGAACGGTTATTGAAATTATTTGTGATGCCGCCAATGAAGATGAAGCCTGCCATACCGCCGGTGAATACCTGCGCGGGAATGAGGAGTTCGGCATTGAGATGCGGTTCAAGGCTGTGCCGATCTTAGGACTCCAGAGACCATAAGATCATAATAGCGAGGAAAGTCCGAATTTCTGGTCGGACCTTCAAAAACACACTTTCTTGTTAAAAACTTTGCAAAACAAGCCTTGGGATATCCGTTTTTGATGATTGAATTTTCATCCCTATCATAATATAATAGGAGCTTAATATATGCCTGGGTGAAAAGTAAGGAGGAGAAGATAGTAATGGATTTACAGAAAAAGCTGGATATCGCAAAGGAACGTTTTGGTGTATTGTTGGAAGAACAGCTTGCACGTGTGGAGGAAATGAAAAAGAACGCGGGCTGGGTAGAATACAAAGAGCTTAAACCCATTTTGATAGGTGTGTGCTGGGGTGACGGGATAGGGAGGATCATCTCAAAACACGCCCAGAGAGTGCTTGAACATATGCTTGAGGAAGATTGCCGGAAAGGCAACATAGAGTTCAGGCAGATAGAAGGTCTTACTATAGAGAATCGGGCGGAGTGCCGTAAAGCCATACCCGACGATGTCCTGGCCGAGATCAAGAGCTGTCATGTGATATTGAAGGGGCCTACCACCACGCCGCAGGCCGGGGATGAATGGCCGAATATTGAAAGCGCGAACGTGGCCATGAGGAGAGAGCTAGACCTGTTCGCTAACGTGAGACCGGTCAAAATACCCGCGGAAGGTGTGGACTGGTGTTTCTTCCGAGAGAACACGGAAGGGGCTTATGTTCTGGGGTCCAGGGGGATAGATGTGACGGATGACCTAAGTGTCGATTTCAAGGTCATCACGGAGCAGGGGGCTGAAAGGATAATAAGGCTGGCGTTCGAGTATGCCAGGAAGAATGGGCTAAAAAGGGTGACCGCGGTGACAAAAGCAAATGTGGTCAAGGCCACGGACGGCCGATTCTCCCGCATGGCGAAGAAGGTCGGGGAAGAATATGAACAATACGGGATCACGCAGGACGAATGGTATATTGATATCATGACCGCAAAACTCCTGGATCCCGCGCGGAGACGGGATTTCCAGGTAATTGTGCTGCCCAACCTATACGGTGATATCCTTACCGATGAGGCGGCCCAGCTTCAGGGCGGGGTCGGCACGGCCGGCAGCGCGAATATAGGTAAGAGATGGGCGATGTTCGAGGCGATACATGGCAGCGCTCCCAGGATGGTCAAGGAAGGACGTGATATTTACGCGGACCCCTCTTCCATGATCAGGGCTAGCGCTATGCTGCTTCGGCATATCGGATATCCCGTTAAGGCGGACAGGCTCGATATGGCTTTGGAAATATGTGGCCAGTTCGAGAAGAAGGTCGTATTGACAGGTAGGGATACCGGGGCTACAGGTGAAGAATTGACATCCTATATACTCGATTGGGTAGGGAGGTCGGACCTTGAGGAAAAATGGAAAGGTTACGCGGGAGTGGCAAAATGACGCGGATGATATCAAAAGCCGGAGCTCTGGCGGCAAAGCGTGACGGGATACTCGTAATAGATTTCGGGTCACAGTATGTACAGCTCATAGCAAGACGTATACGCGAGAACAAAGTGCATTCAGTCGTAGATTCCCCGGATATCACGATAGAAAAAATAAAGAGGCTTAATCCCTGCGGGATAATACTTTCCGGGGGGCCGTCCAGTGTGTATGACCGCAAAGCCCCTACTTTTCACAGGGCTATGCTCGAGCTCGGCATTCCGGTGCTCGGCATATGTTATGGCATGCAGATCGTCGGTAAAAGGCTCGGCGGGAAGATAAAGAAGAGCGGCAAACGCGAATATGGACGTACCCTTGTCAAATTCAAGACCTCTAACAGCCTTTTCTCGGGTCTTTCGGGTGAAAGTGTTACCTGGATGAGCCACATGGATAAGGTGGTTAAACTGCCGGAAGGTTTTCGTGCCATCGCGTCAAGCGAGAACACGACATGCGCGGCTTTTTGCGACCCGGCGAAGAAAATATACGGCGTCCAATTCCATCCCGAGGTCATACATACGGCCGAAGGGGAAAAGGTCCTCAGGAATTTCCTTTTCAAGGTATGCGGGTGTAAGCGTAACTGGACCATGCGCTCCTTTATCGAACGCAAGATAAGCGAGATAAGCGAGCAGGTCGGGAACAAGCATGTGGTGCTTGGCCTTTCGGGAGGAGTGGATTCAACGGTAAGCGCTGTGCTTCTCCATCGCGCGATAGGGAACCGGTTGCATTGCATATTCGTCGATAACGGCCTCTTGAGAAAAGATGAGGCTGAACGTGTGGAAAAACTTTTCAAAAAGAACATCAAACTGGACCTGCGTGTGGTCAAGGCCGAAAAACGTTTTCTTGATGAGCTTAGAGGGGTAACGGACCCGGAAAAGAAGCGTAAGATAATCGGCAGGGTATTCGTTGAGGTGTTCGAAGAGAGCGCGGGCAAGATAAAGAACGCAGAGTTCCTGGCGCAGGGCACATTGTACCCGGATATAATAGAATCCCGATCCTTCTTCGGCGGCCCCAGCAAAACAATAAAATCCCATCATAATGTTGGCGGGCTTCCGGAAAAAATGGGGCTTAAACTGGTAGAGCCGCTCAGGGAGCTTTTTAAGGACGAGGTCCGTAAGGTCGGGGACGAGCTCGGTATACCGAAAGAGGTAACGGCCAGGCAGCCGTTCCCGGGTCCAGGTCTCGCCGTAAGAATAGTGGGAGAGATCACCAAGGATCGCTTGAACACGCTTAAAGAAGCGGACTGGATCATCATCGATATTGCTAAGAAAGCCGGGATATACGATAAGACATGGCAGATCTTCGGGGTTTTTCTGCCTGTCAAAAGCGTGGGGGTGATGGGTGACGGGCGTACCTATGAGAACGCGATAGCCATACGCGCGGTGACCAGCGTGGATGGTATGACCGCGGATTGGGCCAGGATCCCTTATGGTGTTCTCGCGGAAATGTCGAACCGTATCATAAATCAGGTCGAGGGCATAAATCGTGTAGTTTTTGACATAAGTTCAAAACCGCCCAGTACCATAGAATGGGAATAACAGCATAAAGGCAGGACATGGAACACGCGCGAATAGAGGTGCGGGACAAAGAGGGCATTTATGACGCCGTAGCCGAGGGCCTCAAGACCGAGATAAACGACATCGGCATCAAGGGCGTCAAGGACGTGGAATATATCCAGGTCTATACGCTTGCAGGGGACTTCTCTGCCGGGGAGCTCAGGAAAATAGCGCTTGATATCCTGACCGATAAGATCTCCCAGGAGTGTGATTTCACCGGAGGGTATGTTCCTCGCGGGGGGAAGCACCATATAGTTGAGATAGCGTATAACCCCGGGGTAATGGACCCTGTGGAAGAGAGCGCGATGAAATCGATAAGGGACATCGGCGTTGCCGGGATCACGTCTGTGAGGACTTCCAAGAAATATATCATATCCGGCACGGTTTCGCCGCGTAATGTCAGAACGATCACGGAAAGTCTTCTCTACAACAAGATAATACAACATGTCGTGACAGAAAAAGAACGCGAGAAGGATATAAAGCCCTATGAGTTCAGTGAAGTAACGGTCGACATGCTGGGGCTTGACGATAAGGGACTCCTTGAACTGTCGCGTGAAGGGCAACTTTATCTCAATCTTCTGGAGATGCGGGCCATACAGGAACATTTTCGCCGGATCGGACGTAACCCGACCGATTGTGAACTGGAGACCATCGCGCAGACATGGAGCGAACATTGCAAGCATAAGACCATGATGGGCAGCATTCGCTATAACGGCAAGATGATAAAGAACCTTCTCAAGGATACTGTGATGAGGGTGACCCGCGAACTGGACAGATCCTGGTGCGTGTCCGTTTTCAAGGATAACGCGGGGATAATACGGTTCGACGGGAAGAACGATATATGTTTCAAGGTCGAGACGCATAACCATCCCTCGGCCCTTGAGCCTTATGGTGGCTCGGAGACCGGTATCGGCGGGGTGTTGCGTGATCCCATGGGCACCGGGCGGGGGGCCAAGCCGATAATAAACACGGATGTCTTCTGCTTCGGGATGCCGGACATGAAAAGGAGTTCGGTCCCTAAAGGAGCTTTGCATCCCAAAAGAGTGATGAAAGGCGTCGTAAGCGGGGTGCGTGATTACGGCAATAAGATGGGCATTCCGACCGTGAACGGGGCTGTTTGTTATGACGCGAGGTATACGGGGAATCCGCTAGTGTTCTGCGGGAACGTAGGTATACTGCCCCATAAGTTCTCGACAAAAAAAGTTTCGACCGGCGACCTTATAGTTGTAGTTGGCGGGAAGACCGGACGGGATGGTATACACGGAGCCACTTTCTCTTCCGCCGAACTCACGTCGGAGTCAGAGACCATTTCCTCTACAGCTGTACAGATCGGGAATCCCATAACCGAAAAAAAGGTGCTGGATACCCTTATCAAGGCCAGGGATATGGGACTTTATGAGGCGATAACCGATTGTGGTGCCGGTGGTTTTTCCAGTGCCGTTGGCGAAATGGGGGAAGAGACCGGGGCAGAGGTGCACCTGGACAAGGCGCCGTTGAAGTATAAGGGGCTTAAACCCTGGGAAATATGGGTTTCGGAGGCCCAGGAAAGAATGGTGCTGGCCGTACGTCCGCGAAAACTCAAGGCGTTGATGAAGGTCTTCGAGAGTGAGGATGTCGAGGCCACCGTTATAGGGCGGTTCACCGATACCAAGAAGCTTAAGTTGTGTTACAGGGGGCATACGGTCGCGGATATTGATATGTCGTTCATACATGACGGCATTCCGCGCCTTATAAGGAATGCGGTATGGAAACCTCGCAAGGCCGCTCCTGCCAGTGCCAGCCCTGAGAAAAAGGACTATACAAGGGACTTGGTCAAAATACTCTCGAGTTGGAACGTGTGTAGTAAAGAATGGGTGATCAGGCAGTATGACCATGAGGTGCAAGGAGGTAGTGTCCTGAAACCTCTTGTTGGCAGGAACAACGATGGCCCTTCGGACGCGTCGGTCACGAAGCCTCTTTTCGACAGTAACAAGGGCATAGCTCTTTCCAACGGCATAAACCCCCTGTATGGCGATATAGATCCATATTGGATGGCCGCAAGCGCCATTGATGAGTCCATGCGTCAGCTGGTATCGGTAGGTTGTGACCCGTCCAGGATAGCTCTACTGGATAATTTCTGTTGGGGCAATACGGACAATCCCGAACAGTTGGGGGCGCTGGTAAGGGCTTCAAAGGCCTGTTATGACATGGCCAGCGTTTTCGGAACGCCGTTCATTTCCGGCAAGGATAGCCTTAATAATGAGTTCAATACGGGCAAAGGCAGGGTGGCCATACCATATACTCTTCTCATATCGGCCATAGGGGTCGTGAACGATGTCAGGAAGACCATTTCCATGGATGTAAAGGAACCTGGTAACGACCTATATATCGTAGGTAAGACGTTCAACGAGATGGGCGGATCCCATTTCCATTTAGTGAATCGCAGAAAAGGCGGGGATGTCCCCAGGGTGGAGCCGAAAAGGGCCATGAAGGCTATGGAACGCCTGTACACCGCGATAACCGATGGACTGGTGGTCTCGTGCCATGATTGCTCTGAGGGCGGCATGGCCGTGGCTCTTTCCGAAATGCTTTTCGCTGGCGCGTATGGCGCGGACGTTTCTTTGTCAGGGATGCCGAGAGGGAGTGGAGCGGGCAGGGACGATGTGTTGCTTTTCTCTGAATCCAACTCGCGGTTTATTGTCGAAGTGCCGTCCGGGCGCGGGAAAGAGTTCGAACATCTTATGAAGGATGCGCCTGTTGGCTTCCTTGGGACCACTCGGGCGGACGATAGATTGACCATTAAAGGGCTTGGCGGCAGGTCCGTCGTCAAGTCCGGGCTGGATCCTCTGAGGTCGGCATGGAAAGGACCGTTGAAAAGGTTGATGCATGAAAAAAATTAAGACCATTATTTTGCGTACCGCCGGGACTAATTGTGACAATGAGACCGTTCACGCGTTCAGATCCGCTGGAGGGGATGTGGAATCCATCCACATAAACGCGTTGACGAAAGACCGGAAATATCTTGAGAAAGCCTCCATATTAGCTATCCCGGGCGGGTTCACTTACGGTGATGATGTGGGCAGCGGGAAGATACTCGCGAACGAGTTGAAGTCCAGGTTGAATTCCGAACTACAGAGGTTCATATCAGACGGGAAACTTATTATAGGCATATGTAACGGGTTCCAGGTGCTTGTGAAAATGGGGCTTTTGCCGGCGGTAAGGCCGCATTCCGGGTTCGATGTGCAGGCTACGCTCTGCCTGAACGATTCCGGGAAGTTTTTCGACAAATGGGTCTATCTGAGAACCGCCCGCGAAACCCGATGTGTCTGGACTAAGGATATGCCGGATGTGGTAAATTTGCCAATCGCGCATGCAGAAGGTAAATTTATACCGAAGAACGATAGTGTCCTGCAAAAATTAAAAAAGAACGGCCAGGTCGTTTTCAGGTATACGGATGTGACGGGGGCCCTTGCGGGGTATCCTCATAACCCTAACGGGTCCGTTGACGATATCGCGGGAGTATGTGACCCGACGGGGCGTATACTAGGCATGATGCCTCATCCGGAGCGACATATGACGTATCTCCAGCATCCTAACTGGAGGAGAAAGGACGTGGATCGTAAAGGGCTTGGGATTGGCGCTGAAATATTCCGTAATGGGGTCGAGTTCGCGAAAAAATATCTTTAAACGTATGCAGGAGGATAGATTGAAAAAGGTCAATATCGGACAAGATCTGATGAATGACGACCCGTGGCGCGTGTTTCGCATCATGAGCGAATTCGTCGACGGGTTCGAGACGTTGAAGAGCATAGACAAAGCTGTAAGTATATTCGGTTCAGCGAGGACCATGCCGGACAGCCCATACTATCAACTTGCGGAAGATACGGCCAGGGAGGCGGTAAAGAAAGGGTACGCGGTCATTACCGGCGGCGGTGGAGGGATAATGGAGGCCGGGAACAAGGGGGCTAAGTCCTCTAAGGGTCTTTCTGTGGGGCTTAATATCACGTTGCCCAGCGAGCAGAAGGCGAATAAGTTCATAACATTGCCGCTGGAATTCCGTTATTTTTTCGTGCGGAAATTGATGTTCGCCAAATATACACGGGCTTTTATCGTATTTCCCGGCGGTTTCGGTACACTTGATGAGTTCTTCGAAGTGGTCACGTTGATACAGACGAAGAAGATAGATCCTATACCGGTAGTATTGGCGGGGAGTGACCACTGGAAAGGTTTGATGAAGTGGGTCAAAGATGTGCTTCTCCCGGGTGACATGATCGAGGCGGGAGATATGGACATATACAAGCTGATAGATCAGCCAAAAGAAATTATTGAATATGTTGATGAATTCTATGAAAGAAGGGGAGGGCTTTGATATGCAGGCCGATTTTGAGGAAAAACGTGATTTTTTCAGGGTCGATCATGACGCACCTCTTAATTTCAAGGTGGTGAAGGGCGATAGCTTTTCTCATAAATCCGATATTTACGCCCGGAACGTGAGCGCGAGCGGATTGTTGTTCCGTACGGAAAAGGAATCTTCCGTGCCGGCGTTGTCCAGTATCGTGTGGATAGAGCTGGATCCCAAGATCATGAACATATGCCATGAGATAGAGGACGATCTGGTCACCCACAATAACGGCGTATTCGGCCGTGTCGTGCGGATCGCTGAAGGGGAACCCAATAAATCGTATGATATCGGCATATGTTTCCTGCGGAAGAAGGACATATCGGAGCAGGACATGGCGATACTTTGTGAAACATAAAAGCGGGTGAATGATGGAAACACTCAAGAGTTTTCTTATAGGGCTTATCGTCCTGTTTTTCGCGGCGGTGATATTTGTCGTCGTGTTCCTTACCTGGCCGATCTTGATAGGTATAAGTTCGCTGATACTGTCGGTATTCGCCGCGGTCTTATTCCTGGTGCTTTTGTTCTACATAGTCGTTCTTATCGGCCATCTTGTCAGGCGTATCACAAGGAAATGACCATAATGAGCTATACTGAAGCATTAAGGGACGGGGAGCTTCGTTTTGAGGCGGTGTGTGCCAATTGCGGCGAATGCTGTGGCGCGTCCGATGACCCCTGCACCAATCTCACGCGAACCGTGAACGGGAAATATACATGCCGGGCATATCTGGACCGATTGGGTCCGCAAAAGACCGTTTCCGGCAAAGTGTTCACGTGTGTTCCAATACGCGAACACATCCGGACGGATACTTTAAGGCCTAATTGCGCCTATCGAGCCTACGTTAAGTCAATAAATAGTTGAATTTTCCAAAAAACGTAATATAATGATGGTGCGGTCGGTGCATTCGTAAGGAGGCGATTTGTCGGCACATAACCCGTACATCCTTAATATACTCACGCCTGAAGTGATAGACAGGACATCACTTCTTGTGATAGGATTCGACGTGGATGGAAGGTTGCTGTACTGGAACGAAAGAGCCAGGGAAGTGACCGGTCATTCCAAGGCCGATATCCTGAAGGCGGGTATGCCATTGTTGTTCCGCTGCCTGATACCTTCGGGGAGCTTGAAGAGTATCAAGCCCACTGCCGAATCCCAGAGCATCCAACTTAAAGAAAAAGAGATCTCTATTCGCAATAGGTCGGGGGAGATACGTCATCTGCGCCTGGATCTTTATCTTGTTCGCTCCACGAGGGCTAAAGGGCGTGTGGCTGTGATACTAACTGCCGTTGATATTACCTATGCTTATCTTTTACAGAACAGCCTGAGGTCCAAGAACCACTATATACAGACCACTACGAACCGTCTTAAACGTTATCTTTCCCTGGACCCGCATACCGGGCTTTTGAATTACAGACATTTTATACATAAGTTGAGCCATTTGTTCTATGTGGGGTTCGAGAACAACGAACCGCTTTCGTTGCTGATGATAAACATAGACTACTTCAGTTCCATAAACAGTACATATGGGGTCGCGCGAGGGAACCAGATACTCAAAAAAATAGCCGAGCTTATAAAGGCGAACGTCCCGGCCGGGTTTTCCGTAGGGCGTTTTGGAGGCACGGAATTCGGAGTTCTTATGCCGGCAACCGACATAAAGAGCGCGTTCGCCATAGCGGGCAAGCTTTTCACCAAGATGACGGACCTTAATTTCAGCGACAAAAAACATGATGTTACGTTGAACTTGTCCTTGAACATGGCTATCGGGGGGCATCCTCACTGTGCTGGTGCCGGAAGCCCGGAACAGTTGTTGGGGATCGTTATGGATAAGCTCAATGACGCTAAACGGACCGGAGCTAACTCAATATTGATATGCTCACCGAACCGGGCGGTGGAACATAAAACGGATGCGATGGAGGAGTTCCAGTCCGACAATGGCGATTATAAGTATACGTTGGAATTCGTCCATGCCCTGGCGAATACCGTAAAGACCAAGGATCTGTATACACAGGAACATTCCATGTCCATGTCCGGCTATGCGGCATCTATCGCGGATTTCATGGGGTTGAACCAGGCAGAAATACAGAGGATACGTTTTGGTTCGATACTTCACGATATCGGCAAGATAGGCATAGATCGCATGATATTGCTCAAACCCACAGCGCTTACCCGGGGGGAATTCGAGACGATAAAACAGCACCCCAGGATTGGCGCGGAAATAATCAGGAACGTCCGTCCGTTAAAGAACGTCGTACCCTATGTTCTGTATCATCATGAGAGGTATAATGGCAGCGGTTACCTGGAAGGATTGAGGGGCGATGAAATACCTCTTGGTGCCAGGATAATAAGCCTTGCGGATGTGTTCCAGGCTTTAATATCAAACCGTCCGTATAGGAAGCCATTGCCGGAAGAAGAGGCGATAGGGCTTATTAAGACGTATTCCGGAAAATATTTCGATCCTAAGGTCGTGAAAGCCTTTCTTGAGGTCCACCGCGCCTGAAAAAACTTGACCCCCGGCTATCGAACACATAGAATAAACCCTTCTGGAAAATAAAGAAAGGCAGAAAATATGTCAAAAAACACCATAACGATGACAGACAAGGATGTGCTGGAATATCACAAGGGCGGTAAGGTGGCGCTGGCGATCACAAAGCCGCTAGCCGGCCAGCGTGATCTCAGCATGGCTTATACCCCGGGAGTGTCTATTGCCTGCAAGGCCATAGAAGCAACTCCGGCTTTGGCTTATGACCTTACTGCCAAGAACAATACGGTGGCGGTCGTAACGGACGGTACCGCGGTGCTTGGGCTGGGGAATATCGGGCCTGTTCCTTCTATCCCGGTAATGGAAGGAAAAGCCGTACTTTTTAAATCGTTCGCTGACGTCGACGCGTGGCCTGTGCCGGTGACCGGTGTGGCCGGGCAGGATGGGAAGACCGATGTAACCCGCTTTGTCGAGATAGTAAAGAGCATAGCGTGCATGTATGGGGGGATAAACCTTGAAGATATAGCCGCGCCACAATGTTTCGAGATAGAAAGGGAGCTTGAAGAGGCGCTTGACATACCGGTATTCCACGATGACCAGTGGGGGACCGCCATAATAACGCTTGCCGCCCTAAAGAACTATTGCATACTTACGGGTAAGGATGTATCGGACCTAAGGGTGGTAATAAACGGCGCCGGTGCGGCGGGGCTTCGTATCGCCGACATGATAAAGACTGACGGGGTTAAGCACTGCCTGATCTGTGACCGCAAGGGGGTATTGACGTCATCCAGGGATGATATAAACAAACATAAGAAGGTACACGCGGTTGATACCGGTAAGACCTCTCTTGAGGATGCCATGAAGGGCGCGGATGTGTTCATTGGCGTGTCCGCGGCCGATTGTGTTACCGGCGGGATGGTGAGTTCAATGTCGGAATATCCCGCGATATTCGCCATGGCCAATCCCGTTCCGGAAATACTTCCCGAAAAGGTAAAAGAAAGCATGAAGGGCAGGGAGTATATAATGGCGACAGGAAGATCGGATTATCCCAACCAGGTCAACAATGTGTTGGGGTTCCCGTTCATTTTCCGTGGCGCTCTTGATGTCCGGGCCAGTCGCATAACTATGAACATGAAGATCGCCGCCGCTGAAGCGCTTGCGGCATTGGCGCGCGAAAAAGACATTCCCCAGGCTGTCAAAAAGGCCTATGGAAGGGAATTTACTTTTGGACCGGATTATTTGATACCAACCCCGTTCGATCCGCGTATAATGGCGTGGGAATCCAGGGCAGTCGCGGAAGCCGCTATAAATGATGGAGTTGCGCGAATAAAAAAGGCCCCCGAATACGCGCTGTGCTCCGTCAGTTAAAGGGACGTAAAAACTTCAAGGTGACTAAATACGTCTCCTTTGACTTGCTCTCAAAGATAGGCTATACTATTAGTAATAAGAAGGGTGTAGCATGAATCCGCATACGATCACAGACATAAAGGTCCTTGTTGTCGAGGATGACCCCACGAGTGCTAAACTTTTGCAGAGTATGCTGAGTAAATCCGTCCTTGGAATAGCCGAGATAGTAGTAACTACCACTTTGAAGGAATCCATAGAATATATCTCACGTAATATCGACACGGATATCGTCCTTTTGGACCTTAACCTGCCGGACAGTACGGGACTCGATTCAGTAAGTGACCTTAATGACGAACACCCCGATGTGGCGATCGTTGTCATCACGGGTGCTTATGCCGAGTCCCTGGGGCTTGACGCTATTTCGAACGGGGCACAGGATTACCTGATCAAGGGTAAATATGATATGGGCATGCTCAACAAATCCATTCTTTACGCGATCGAGCGTAAGAAGGGCGAGAACGAACGCAAAAAAAGTCTGGAAGAACTGCAGCGCGTGATGGAAGGGACCATATTGGCAATGGCCACTACCGTGGAAATGAGGGACCCATATACCGCCGGCCATGAGCAGAGGGTAAGCCAGTTGGCCACGGCGATAGCGGGAGATCTCGGGTTGTCGGAGAAACAGGTGAACGGCATAAAAATGGCGGCTATCATACATGATATAGGCAAGATACATATACCGGCTGAGATACTGAGTAAACCGGGAAAAATAAGCAAGATAGAGTTCGACCTGATAAAGACACATGCTCAGGTCGGGTATGATATCCTCAAGAACATCGATTTCCCTTGGCCGATCGCGCAGATAGTACTGCAGCATCACGAGAGGATAGACGGATCGGGATATCCCAATGGGTTGAAAGGGGATGATATACTCCTGGAGTCGCGGATAATGGCGGTCGCCGATGTGGTCGAAGCCATGGCGTCCCATCGTCCTTACCGACCGGCCTGTGGTCTGGATAAGGCTCTTGAAGAGATATCTAATTCCAGGGGTATTCTTTACGACCCGAACGCGGTAGACGCGTGCATACGTCTTTTCAGGGAGAGGGGATTTTCCTTCTGAACACGATGATACTAGGGAATTAAAAAACCCGGCAAGAACGATCTGCCGGGTTTTTAATGTCTGCAAGTTCAGGCCTTGACCACGTCTGTCGCTTCTTTGCCTTTCTGGCCGTCCTTGATCCCGAATTCCACCTTATCGCCTTCGTGGAGGGTCCTGAACCCCTCTGATATGATCGAGCTGTAATGCACAAAAATATCCTTGTCTGAGTTTTCGGGGGAGATGAACCCGTACCCTTTGGCCGCGTTGAACCATTTCACTACGCCTTTTGCCATTCTATTCCTCCTTTCGAGAGATCCGTTATCCCCGGGCAAAAAAAGGCAAGGCTAACAAGTAGCCTTGCCTTGGATAATTTTACAGTTTTGATCGGAAATGAGTATACACCTTCGTAACTCTCTTTATGCTGGTATTTTACCTTTAACCGGCATATTTGCAAGGATTATTCCCGTGTAAGGGCCGTCAGGCCGGCAGGGCTTTTAGAAGCATCTCATGAGCGTGTTTTTTCGCGATATCGGATTCTTTTTCCCCACTCATCATTTTAGCGAGTTCGGATATGCGCTCGTCCCCGGATATGCGGGTTACCGTAGTAATGGTCCGGCCGTTCTTCACGGATTTCGAAACTCGGAAATGGATGTTACCGAACGCCGCGATCTGTGGAAGGTGTGTGATGACGATAGCCTGCCTGCCGCAAGCCAGTTCTTTCAACTTTGTCCCGGTTATGGTACCTAAGCGTCCGCCTATCTGAGCGTCGATCTCGTCGAATATAAGTACCGGTACCGGATCTACCTTCTGGAGCGCTTTCTTCAGGGCGAGCATGACCCTTGCGGCTTCCCCGGAGGATACTATCTGTGCCAGGGGTTTCATTTCCTCGCCCAGGTTAGGGCTGATAAAAAAAGTGACTTTGTCGTGCCCGGTCGCGTTAAGGCCCGTTATCTCGATCCTGCACTCGAAGCGGACGTTCTTGATGCCGAGTTCTATTAGTTCTTTTTCGATGTCGGCTTTTAATGCCTTTGCGCCTATCTTTCGTTTATCATGTATCTTTTCGGCTTTTTCCCGCAGTAAAGACTCGGCTTTTTTTATGCGTGAATCCAGACTGGAGGTGTTGTGCTCAATATCAACAAGTGAATTAAAGCGTTCGCGGCATTTTTTAAGGTGTTCCGCGGCGTCCTCAATGGAAGGGCCGTATTTGCGAAGGATATCGGTATATATGTCGCTTCTAGCGTTCACTTCTTCGGTCTCAGCCCGACTGAAGGATATGTTCTCTACGTAATCCTGCAAGTCCCGTATCATGCTTGAAAGGTCGGATTGTACCCGCTCAAGCGTTTCCAGCATTGGGGAGACCGACGGGTCCGCTTCCTTCAATGTCCTGAGGTGGGTAAAGGCCCCGGATATCTTGATCTCCGCTCCATGGTCCTCGTCAGACAATGAGTTCAGCACTGTTCCGGCGGCATCGATTATTTTTTCAGCGTTATTGGCCCGGGCACTGTCGGTTTTGACCGATCCCAGGGCATCCGCGGACAATGGGACCTGTTCGAGTTCCTTTATCTGATAGCCAAGGGATTCCATGTCCCTGTCCCGGGAGGACGCCAGTTCCTTAAGCTCCTCCATCTGGCTGCATAGTTGCTTATAAAGGGCGAAATCTGACGCGTATTGTTCTATCAGATCGGCAGTATTGGCCATATGGTCGATGAACTGTACATGCGTGTTTTCGGAAAAGAGAGATTGATGATCGTGGGGGCCGTGCATGTCGACCAGGAGGTCTCCCAATTCCTTTATGAGTCCGGTCGTGACAAGGCGGGCATTGATGCGGTTCCTGTTGTTTCCGTCGCTGGAGTATGTGCGGGAGATTATCAGGTCCCCATCATCTTCCGAGAGTAGTTCCTGCGCGTCGGGAACCTTTTCCAGGAGGGAAGGAGGGATCTTGAAAAGAGCCTCGACTATGCAGGGCTTGTTCTTGTCCCTCAAGTGGGTTGTGTTGAACCGAGCCCCTAACGCGAACCTGAGTGCGTCTATGAGTATGGATTTGCCCGCACCGGTCTCTCCGGTGAAGACGATGAGCCCTTCATCGAATTCGATCGAGATATCATCGATAAGGCCGAAGTTTTTGATGTTGAGGCATTTGAGCATAATTGTTGTCTTACAGCAAAGTTTACAATATATAATAATACCAAATAATTATTAGTTTTAAAAGCTGGAAAATCGCCGAAACTTCAGGTATATTTTATTAGCAGATGAATATAAGCCGCGAAAAGATAAGCCCATTGGCATTAATAATAGCGATACTTCTCGCGTCAGCGTTAAGTGTATGCGCGGCAATATGTTGCGTGGCCGGCGACGAGGCGCTATTCCAGGTCAATGCCTGGCAGGATGTTCATGCCGGAGAAAGGGTGTCCCTCCAACAGAACGATATCGAGGATTTCTCATATTTTCGTTTCAGCCGATCCGGCGGCGAGGGGGTCAATGCGATGGAAATATCCCTTGATGGCGGAGACGTCTGGAACGATATGGAAAGGGACGGCTCGGATTTTTTCTATGACTGGTATCCTGAGCCTTCGCAGACCATCGTAGTGTCGTTCCGGGAAGGCCCGGATGAAGGTGATATGAGAGGAGTGGAGGGAAAGGCTACGGTCGTTTACGGTGAGGTGTCGTCCTGATGAAACTTTGTCCTTTTTGCAAGGAGAGCGTACAGGATGAGGCTGTTTATTGTAAGCACTGCCACAGGAATATCTCTTTTGTGTTCGTCGGCCGGCTGGCCAGGGTAGTTATTGTCCTGATAGTGATCGTCGCCGGAGTCTTCGCGTACAATAGGCTGAACCGGAACCTCCCACTTATTAAACAGGTGGTGGGGGAGGTACGGTATCTTATCGGTTATCTGTCCGATATGAAGGACAAAGCCATTGAGGGTGAGGACCCATTGGATGTGATGAGCGTATCGTCGCTTCCAAAGGTATCCGGAAGTCCTTCCGTTAGTGATCCCAATTCAGGGATCGCTCTGGACGATAGTACAGAGCTAAGGGAAATGATACGGCAACTGTTGAAATATATGGACCAGTTCATGAAAAAGTTCAAATCGGGGAAAATGACCAGATAAGCGTGGTTTTGGAGGGTTGTATGGGAGAACAGAGGATCTGTACGGTCAAGGGGGCCCCGGTCACTTTGGCCGGGCAGGAACTGAAGACGGGAGAGCGTGCTCCATCGTTCAGGGTTGTTTCAAATGACCTGACATCAAGTGTTATCGAGTTCAGTGGAGGTATAACGGTCATAGCTTCAGTGCCATCCCTGGATACCCCGGTCTGTGATCTTGAAATAAAACGTTTCCATAAAGAGGCCCTGGCCCTATCGGATAGCGTCAGGGTCATCTTTATAAGCATGGACCTTCCTTTCGCTCAAAAACGATTCTGTGATGATTTCCAGATAAAAAGGGTAAGCACTTATTCGGATCACCGGGACGCGGATTTCGGGGTAAAATACGGAGTCCTGATAAATGAGCTGAGATTGCTTTCAAGGGCCGTATTCGTAGTAGATGACGCCGGATCGATCGGATACGTGGAATATGTGCCCGAGCTTACGTCTCACCCGGATTATGACAGCGCTATATCCGCTGTCAAAAGCGCGCTGGAAGAAGGACGTAGATGATCCCATCCAGCGCATGGGAGGGGAAAAGATGAGGGATGGACTTATGAACGCGGCTGCAGTACTGGTAATATCGTTATCGTGCGCGATCATGGGGCATGCCTCTGAGGCCGGTCCGGAAGGGGACATCACGGGCTGTCCTGTATCGGCTGAGACGAGAACTGCCTCGTTCAATACGCGCTCAAGCGGCATGCCCATCCCGCTGCAATACCAGCGCTTGATCGATGTGCTTACCAGTAAACGTGAGGACCTGGCCCTTACCAAGGAACAGGAGAACACCATAACCGCGGTCTTGGAGGGGTCCAGAAAGAGATCGAACGACCTGGACAAGGAAATAAACGAAACCAGCATGGAGATCGACACGATCTTGTTGTCCGGCGAGTATGAGCCTGACGTGGTGAACATGATGGTGGAAAAGAAATTCGACCTGATAAAGGAAAAATCACAGTACCTGATCATGGAACAGGATAAGATATATCGAGTCCTCAATGATGAACAGAGGAGCGTTCTGGTCGGGGAGATCAAGGCGGTAGACAAGCGTACCCGCAGAGGTTTCCGGCCGGTGAATTTTGGGGAGCAATGATGACGCCTCCTGGAGGGGGTTTTAAAGGTACAGGGACGGGCATGGAGGTTACAGACAAGAGCGTATTCCCGAAAATAGCGCGGATGCTTAAGGGCTGCACGGGGCTTTTTTGCGTCACAGGGGCTGGTGTATCCGCTGACTCCGGTCTGCCTACGTACCGTGGGGAGGGTGGGTTGTATTCCGATAAAATGACCGAAGAGGGAATACCTATTGAAGTGGCGCTGGCGGGGGACATGCTCAAAGAGAACCCGGCGATCACATGGAAATACCTTAGCCAGATCGAAGCTCGGAGCAGGAAAGCCTCTTTCAACGAGGCGCATCGTGTTCTCGCGGAAATGGAGAAATTTTTCGAAGTATGCATCTTGACGCAGAACATAGACGGGTTCCACACAGACGCGGGGTCCGGGAACGTTATTGAGATACATGGGAATATCCACGATATTTTCTGTACCGAATGCGGCTGGAAGGACACGGTCAAGGACTTCAGTTCCTTAGTGATACCACCATTGTGCCCGAAATGTGCCGGGATCGTCCGTCCGGCAGTGGTCTTTTTCGGGGAGACATTGCCATACAGGGCCCTGCAAAAGTTGTATTACGAGACGGACCGGCCATATGATGTTTTTATGTCCATAGGCACGACCAGTGTTTTCCCGTATATCAAGGAACCCATTATCAGGGCCAGGAACATGAAAAAAGCGACTATTGAGATAAATCCGGACTGTACGGATGTGTCTGACATCGTGGATATCAGGGTGTCCATGGGCGCGTCGGAGGCCCTGACCGGTATATGGAGGGCTTTCAATGAGCTATGATATCCGTGGAACAGGGGTTTCCCGCGCCGTGTTCAGTGTGATCGTCCTGTTTGCCATGGCATTCGTTTCCGGTGGTTGCGCGGATATTTCTAAGGATCCCAAGGCAGTGTTGTCGAGCTATCTTGACTCCTGGCTCCATGGCAGGTATCATGAAGCGTATGAGTACTTGTCGGAACGCGACAAAAAAACAAAAAAGCTGGAAGAGATATCGCCTGATGTGGACATGGATAAGATGAGCGCGTTCAAGAAGGTACTGTACCGGAAGATATCCTTTGAGATCGATAGAATGACAGTGGAAGGGGACAAGGCGACGGCCGAAGTCACCATAACCACGCCTGATTTCGGTACGATGTTCCAGGATGTGTTCACGGCGGCTTTCGGAGCGCTGGACCAGGAGGTCATGCAGAGCTCACAGATAGATGACATGTTGGCTTTACGATACAGCTCGGGCAATGTGCCGACGATGACGACCCGGAAGGATTTTGAGCTTGTGAACGAGGAAGGTAAGTGGAAGGTGTATCTCGGGCTGGAACCCGACAGATGGGATATCGAGAAAATAAACGAGTTCTTCGGTGATATTAAAAAGTGAGTCACGCGGAGTAAAATGAATATAAGCATACGTACCAAGCTATTCGCTACCACAATATCCATATTGGTGCTGGCCGTAACGTCGACAGCTGCTATCAATATCACTAAGTTCCGGTCAATGTACATCGAGGCTATGCTGGAAAGGGCCAGGGCCGACGCCCAGGACATACGTTCCGCCATTCTCCATGGGCTGAACTATTTCCCGTTGGACTCGTTCTCCGATATGAGATATCTCCTTAGGTCGCGGCTTAGTCCGAAGTTCAGCTATTGTTATGTGGCTAACGCCGACAGGAAGATACTGTACCATAGCGAAGGTGATGTCGACGACGATAAGCTACCCGACATATTTACCGCGAAACTGGAGCTTTTAGGGGAGAATAACAGTATAATCGTCTCTGTTGAGGGATACTATGAGAGCGTGATCCCGATAGTGTTCAAGGAGGAAAGGGTAGGGACGATACATGTTGGCATAGAGAAGAACCTGGTGGATGGGGCGGTTATCCGCATGATAGCCCAGACCGTGACCATACTTATTATCGCGCTCCTGGCCTCCATATTCGTGCTCTATTACCTGCTCACCAAGAACATTACAGAGCCCATACGGATGCTCCTGAAAAAGGTCACCTACATAAACTCACGATTTGATATCACCAAGCGCATAAAAGAACAGAAAGGGGACGAGCTCGCGGCGTTCGCGCGGTCTTTTGACCTCATGTCCGAGGAACTGCAGATAATATTCGAGGGTAGCATAAACGCCTTGGCCACCGCCGTTGAAAGCAGGGACCCTTACACGGCTGGTCATCAACGAAGGGTGGCAGATCTGGCGCGTACCATCGCGAAAGAGATGGGCCTGCCGGAGAAAAAGCAGAACGAGATATATATGTCAGGCATAAGCCATGATATCGGTAAGGTCGGCGTGCCGACACGAATACTAACGAAACGGGGTAAGTTGACAGAAGAGGAGATAGAGCTCATACGCTCGCATCCACAGGTCGGATACGATATTCTCAAGGCGATCGATTTTGACTGGCCCATCGCCAGGACGGTGCTTCAACACCACGAGCATATGGATGGTACGGGGTATCCCAACGGAGCCAATGGTGACAATATACTGTTGGAGGCCAGGATAATAACGGTCGCGGACGTGGTGGAGGCCATGGCAGCCCCGCGTCCCTACAGGGAAGGCCTGGGTATTGAAGCCGCGCTGGACGAGATATTGTTGAAGAGGGATACATGGTTCGACCCAAAGGTCGTTGACACGTGTCTCAAACTGTTCTATGAGCAGAAATATACGTTTGATTTTACCAATCTTAATATCACGATGATAGACCCGAACCAGCTCTCCCGATAAGGTGACTTTATGCAGGATTTTGTTTTTTATAATCCCGTCAAGATAGTGTTTGGCCGGGACGCGACCCTTAGAATAGGGGAAGAAACCTCGCGTTATGCCAGGAACGTAATGCTTCTTTACGGTGGTGGTAGCGCTCGGGCGAATGGGATATACGATAAGGTATGCGCGAGCCTCACTGATAGCGGGGTAGACTGGACCGAGCGGGGTGGGGTAAGGCCTAATCCTGTCCTGTCGTTCGTCAGGGACTCTATCCGTGTATTCAGGGAGAAGGGCCTGGACGGGATAGTGGCAGTAGGTGGCGGGAGTGTCATTGATACGGCTAAGACCATAGCGGCCGGGGTGATGTATGATGGGGATCCTTGGGATTTTTTCATAGAAAAAGCGACGCCTGTACGTGCCGTACCGATCACGGTCGTTCTTACGCTGCCGGCCGCCGCTTCGGAAATGAACTGCGGTGCAGTTATAACCAATGAACTGACGTTACAGAAGTATCATTTCATATCAGAACAGGTGTTCCCTAAAGTGTCTATTCTTGACCCGGTGAACACTTTCACGGTCCCGCGTGATTATTCGATGTTCGGCGCGATAGACGCGATAATACATCTGCTTGAGGGTTATTTCAATTGTATAGAGACGGATATGCCGGTGCAGGACCCGTACGTCGAGGGTCTTGTCAGGTCGATCATGCGTAGCGCGGATAAAATATATACCTCCCCCAAAGATTATAAAGCCCGGGCTGATCTTATGTGGGCGGCAACGCTTGCGCTTAACGGCTCGGCTTCTGCCGGTATCGGGCCGACGGGGTTCCCCATGCATATGATAGAACACTCGTTAAGCGCTTTGTATGACGTGCCGCATGGCGCTGGCCTGGCCATAGTATCCCTGGCTTGGATGAAATATGCGTATAAAGAGCGGAAAAACAGGTTCACGCGTTTCGCGGAAAAGATCTTCGATATATCCGATGGGGAGGGGGAGGGCGTCGCGCTTGAGGGGATAACCGCGCTTGAGCGATGGTATAAGAGCGTTTCCGCGCCGGTCCGGCTGGCTGATATTGGTGTGTCCCGGGAAGAGATCGCCTTGATATCCGAGAACGCGTATATGACGTCGGTCCAGTGGGGGCTTGACGGAAGGTATACGCGGGAAACTATTGCGGACATACTTGAACTGGCCGCTTGAATATCACATATTATCCAAATTATATCTTGTCACACGACGCATTATACACTAAAATGCATTTTACTTGTTCGCTCCGCTCCGCGAGGTCGATCGGGCACGCGTATTGTCCGGTAAAGCGCGGTAAAACAACAAATGGGGGAAGTGGTAATACATGTCGATGAACATGAGCCTGACATATAAGATATTGAAAGAACACCTTGTCGCCGGGGAACTGGAGCCGGGGAAAGAGATCGGGATAAGGATAGACCAGACGCTTACACAGGACGCTACCGGGACAATGGCGTACCTTCAGTTCGAGTCCATGGGGATACCCCGGGTGCGAACGGAGATATCGGTAAGTTATGTGGACCACAATACGATACAGCAAGGCTTTGAGAACGCGGATGACCACAGGTATTTGCGGACCTTAGCGTCCAAATATGGTATATATTTTTCCCGTCCGGGTAACGGTATCTGCCACCAGGTCCATCTGGAGAGGTTCGGGGCTCCGGGTAAAACACTTCTTGGCAGCGACAGCCATACCCCGACCGGCGGCGGTATCGGCATGATAGCCATCGGGGCTGGCGGGCTGGATGTGGCTGTGGCTATGGGTGGCGGGGCGTTCTACCTTACGGCTCCTCGGGTCATAAAGGTCGAGCTTGTAGGGAAACTGAGAAAATGGGTCTCGGCCAAGGACGTGATCTTGCATATACTGGATGTCCTGTCCACTAAAGGCAATGTTAATATGGTGCTTGAGTACGCGGGGGAGGGGGTCAAAACGCTTTCAGTGCCGGAAAGGGCCACCATAACCAATATGGGCGCCGAAACAGGCGTTACGACCAGTATTTTCCCTTCCGATGAAATGACGTTAAGGTTTTTGCGCGCCCAGGGTCGGGAAGCGTCCTGGAGGGAGTTGGCGGCCGATGAGGGCGCGAACTATGACCGCGTGTTAACGGTCGATCTTGCTAAAGTTGTGCCTATGGCCGCGGCGCCGCATTCACCCGGGAATGTGGTCAAGGTCGCTGATATCGCAGGTCTTAAGGTTGACCAGGTGGCTATCGGAAGCTGTACGAATTCCTCATTGAGGGATCTATTCGTAGCGGGAGAAGTGCTTTCCGGGAAAAAAGTCCATCCGGATACGTCGCTTGTGGTCGCGCCCGGGTCTAAACAGGTGTTTTCCATGATATCAAAAAGCGGGACGTTGACCAAGATGATCGCTGCCGGCGCGCGGATAATGGAGAGTGTCTGCGGTTTTTGCATAGGAAATGGACAGGCCCCGGAATCCGACGCGGTCTCTGTCCGTACAAGCAACCGGAATTTCGAAGGACGTTCCGGGACCAGGTCGGCGCGGGTCTATCTTGTTTCTCCCGAGACAGCGGCATTATGCGCGATAAACGGTAAATTCACGGATCCTTTATCCGTGCCGGAAGGATCATACCCTGAATTCCATATGCCTGCAGAGTTCGATGTCGATGATAGTATGGTGTTGCCGCCTTCGGACCCGCAACGAGCTGGGGCAGTTAAGGTGCTCAGGGGGCCGAATATCGGTGACCCGCCCAAGAACAAGCCACTTAACGATTCCTTGGCAGGAGAGATCGCCATCAAGGTCGGTGACAAGATCACTACCGACCATATAATGCCTGCCGGTAGCCGGCTGAAATATCGTTCGAATGTCAAAAAGTACTCGGAATACGTTTTTGAGGGCGAGGACCCCACTTTTTCCGCACGTGCTGCCGTATTGCGTAACCGGGGTAAAAGTGTCTTTATCGTGGCGGGGGAGAGCTATGGGCAGGGTTCGAGCCGTGAACATGCCGCTTTATGTCCAATGTTCCTGGGGGTCAAGGCGGTGATCGCGCGCTCTTTTGAGCGGATCCACGCGGCAAATCTAGTGAATTTCGGTATTTTACCGCTGGTCTTTGATGACCCGGAGGACTATGACCGGGTAGATCTGGGAGACCAGGCCGAAATTAATGGCATATTAGACGCTCTGGGGGCTGATATCGACCTGTTGCTGGAAGTGCCTGCCAAGGGCCTTAAAATGCGTTTAAAGTACCATTTATCGGCACGTCAGCGTGAGATAGTCATGGCCGGAGGGCTGTTGAACTATACCGCAAGGTAACCACAATATATAACGCCAAACAGGTCTTTTCCTTATTAATAAGTTAACATAACATACATTATCGGACGTTGCAAATGGAGGGCCTCTGGGGTGTTTTTAAGGGGTTTTTGAGCGACGTTCGATAATGTGATCTGGCGCCTCTTTGCGGGACAACGTCCAATAATGCCGGAACATTATCCGACGATACCCTGCTTCGCATATCATCCGATAATATTCCCCTAAGCGCGTCTATTTTTGGTATCAGTACCGCGCTTATCGGACGTTGCAAATGGAGGGCCTCTGGGGTGTTTTTAAGGGGTTTTTGAGCGACGTTCGATAATGTGATCTGGCGCCTCTTTGCGGGACAACGTCCAATAATGCCGGAACATTATCCGACGATACCCTGCTTCGCATATCATCCGATAATATTCCCCTAAGCGCGTCTATTTTTGGTATCAGTACCGCGCTTATCGGACGTTGCAAATGAGGGCTTTCTAAGGGTGTTTGCCTGGGTTTTGTCCCGAGTTTTTCACGTCGGATAATGTATGAATACTTCGAGACAATTCCCAACATCCAATAATGTGGGAATATTATCCGACGATACCCTGCTTCGCATATCATCCGATAATATTCCCCTAAGCGCGTCTATTTTTGGTATCAGTACCGCGCTTATCGGACGTTGTAAATGAGGGCTTTCTAGGGGTGTTTGCCTGGGTTTTGTCCCGAGTTTCTCACGTCGGATAATGTATGAATACTTTGAGACAATTCCCAACATCCAATAATGCCGGAACATTATCCGACGATACCCTGCTTCGCGGATCATCCGATAATATTCCCCTAAGCGCGTCTATTTTTGGTATCAGTACCGCGCTTATCGGACGTTGCAAATGGAGGGCCTCTGGGGTGTTTTTAAGGGGTTTTTGAGCGACGTTCGATAATGTGATCTGGCGCCTCTTTGCGGGACAACGTCCAATAATGCCGGAACATTATCCGACGATACCCTGCTTCGCATATCATCCGATAATATTCTCCTAAGCGCGTCTATTTTTGGTATCAGTACCGCGCTTATCGGACGTTGCAAATGGAGGGCCTCTGGGGTGTTTTTAAGGGGTTTTTGGGCGACGTTCGATAATGTGATCTGGCGCCTCTTCGCGGGACAACTCCCTTAACCGCCTTTTCTTTACTTACATTGCTTTTTGAAGGTTGATTTGAAATAACTTAAATATGATCGCATGTACTTGGCAATTTATTGTAAATTCGTATACTTTTTATAGTACGTTATTTTATGTTGACTGATATATGTTCAGGTTTTCAGATAAAAGGAGTTGTCATATGAGGAGCGCACTCGGAAAAACGTGCATGGCGGTTATTTTTGCGTGTCTTTTCATCTCGGCCGCTATTACCGTACGCGCGGAAGTCGTGGCCGACGGTGAAAAAAGCCAAAGATCGGCCCTGAAGTTCGGAGATGCGGCCGGTTCGGAATTTTCATTTGGGGACGGTATGGACTGGGACGTGCCCGCTGGTGATGCCACCGATGGCTTTGCCCTTTTCGGCCAAGCCGATCTACGTCCCTATAAAGGTAAGGACACTACTAACCCCCTACCCGCCGACTGCGTTGTGCAGGAAGAAGTACAGAACGAGTGATCCGATCGACGCCCCTTTTTGTTGTACGCCTCTATCCGTCGGATTAGAACGCTGTATCGGCTTTAAGGTCAGCGAATAAAGCGTTGTCGATATCCTCGTCGGTCGTGTCCTGCCCCTGCCCGCCGGCATCAAGTTTTAATGTTATTGCGCCTTTCTTTGTCATTTCCCGCAGACGTTTCAAACCTTCATCGGTGAACGCCGCCTGGAACCCCCTGTATGTTATCGCGAGTGCCAGTACCTTGCCGAAAATATGGCCCTTTTCCGCCAGTACGAAATTGTCGCTTATTTTGGCGATCTCCGTGATGAGTGCCGTGGCGGAATCGAAATCTTCGCGCAACGCGACGCCGGTGATCACGATCTTTTTGGCGCCAAGGGACCTGGCGAGTGTTTCCGCCTCGTAAAGTATGGTCGTAAGGTCCTCTATGGTGGAAACCTCTTTTACCATCTGGTACGAGCCGTTATCCTTCAGGCGTTTCATGCCTTTCTCGTCACTTTTCGCTGCCGTCTCGGTAGCTATACATATGTTTACGGTATCCGGGGACTTAAGTTTGTTCCAGCCTCCGGCGTTAGCGTTCACCGCTGCGTTTGCCTGGGTTCCGTAATCCATTATTTGCGGGGCCGTGGTAATAACCGTTCCATCTCCTGCCATCTCGCCGCCATTGCCCGTGATATCAACGGCGTTGAATGTGGCCGGGGCCATTAACCCGCCCTGTTCTCCGGAAATGCGTCCGTTCCGTGACATGATGATCCGTGTAGCCAGTGTGGCTGTTAGCGGAAGCTCGCTCGCGGCCGGGTTTCTTAATCCTTCCGCGGTGAGGTCTCTCAGATATTTGAGCTGGTCGGCACTGGACCGTTCCGCGATACCGCGTACAGCCCGGGCCATTGATTCCATATCAGTTGCTGAATCATCCTCATCCGGCGTTTCTTCTAGGAGCATATCACCGGCCGCGGCATCTATGATCTCGGCCGCGGTATAGGCCTCTGCCAGCGCGCTTTCGGTCATATTCCCGTTCGCGTCACATTTACTGAAGATCGCGACAAGCATGTCGACAGCTTTATCCCGTTCGCCGTTCTCCAGTGCCTTCCGCAGTTCGGGTAATATCCCGCCGATAGTTGCACTTGGATCCAGGCTCTTGGCCTTATGTGTATCCGGAGCCAGGCCGGGGGTCGAACTGTCCCGGGTCATGCCGTCATCCGTGGTGCCCTGCTCTTCCGGAACGGAAGATGGCGTATCCGCTGAGGTTATGTCTTCTACTCCTGCCAGCCTGAAGGCATATTTGCCCTCCCCTACCCTGCTGCCGGCGATGTTGATACGGGCGATGGTGAGCCTTTTTCCCATTACCGTTACGATGATCTCATTTGTCTTTGTGCCAAAGCCCGGTATCTGGCGGTCGATATCGGCAGTAAGCGCTTTTACGACTTTATTTTCAAATACGCAGAATATGTTGAACGCGCCGGTCGCCTGGTCGAGTTTTTCCACCACGAATATCAGGTTCCCGTCCGCGTCATGGTCGGCGTAGTACCGGGTGACACGCGCGATCCTGCCGTCTGAGCCCATTTCATGTATCCATGAGGTGCCGGTGCTTGTTATGTCTATTCCGCGATATGCCGCTTCAGCTATTTTTACGGCTATATCCGCGATATGTGATGCCTTATATCCGTCGATGCCCGCTTCAGCGTATGGTTCGGAGTGGCCGTCAAAAATGACATTATCCAGGTCATCTACGGTCACTATATCAGATGCTCCGAAATCGACCATTGAGCCCCTGAAACTGATGGTGGCGGATGTGGATATCCTTATGGCCTCAGTCCCGCTTGCCATGAAAGCATAGCGCACTTCATACGGCAATACTCCCCCGAAATTACTGGATGCGACATCTCGCAGGAATGTATATTCCTCTGGATCGATCGTGCCGATATTGGTAAGTTCCGCCAGGACATCCATAAGATCCGCACTTTTTATCATGACGCTTTGAGTCTGGCTGGAATGGTCTATGCGTATCCGGTATACTGCCGCATCATTGACGTTATCGACGCGATCTATTGAATATAAGTGCCCGCCGTTCTCTCTCAGGTCGATCTCTATGCTCTGCCCAATGGAGACCTGTCCTTTAAGGCCCATTTCGATGCGGGTGTTCAGTTCTCCCATGTTCCAATCGTTCCCGGTACCGTCCGGTCTTTCCATTTTCAGTGAGGATATGCGGTTTTCCGTGATCTCCGCCCGGAACCGGTCCATATTGCCGTAGGCATCATAGATGCTCGCGTTCACCGTTGCGGTCCTCAGTGCCGGAATACCTCGGGCTATGGCAGCTACGCGGGAAATGAACGTTTCAAGGTCTCCCGCGGTGGATCCCAGGACCATATCTTCCACGAGCCGCGCGGCCCCGCCCGGGATAAGTTCCCGGTTCCCGGTCGTGTTCAGGACAAGTGTCATGGAGCGTTCGTTGAAGTTGTCGGTCAAGGTAAGGGATATCTTACCGTAAGCTAGTTCGCTGAGATCTGCTTCTATGGCTACACCGTCTATGTCGAACTGCATGGTACCTGAAGTCAGTCCATTCTCGGTCATGGCGCGGTTTATCGCGGGAAGTACGTCGTTAAGTACGCCCAGCCCCTGCTCTCCCGTGATGGAGACGCCTTCGATCAGTGCGTTAAGTGTGTTCTGGTCAAAGGTCTTGCCGGCCGCTATCTTAACGGAGACATCCGCCCCCGAAGATGTGGAACGTATGTTCGCCTGGCCGGTCACGAGGTCCAGGCTTATATCGGTCCCGTCTATCCGCATGCTGATATAAGTGAGGGACGACAGGCTGTTGAACCCCAGCTCATTGGTTCCTATCCCTGCGGTGGTTTTCCCGGAGGCCGCTTTTTGTGAAAGCCCGTTCGCGGCATCCCCGAAGTGCATCGCGTTGTTCTCCTGCGCGTTATCAAGGTAGTCGTCTATGGTCACCGTATCCGCATTCTCATCTATATAGCCTTCCGCGGGTACGTTCATTTTTATAGCTCTTTCCGTGAGCGGGTTGGATATCGTTACTGCGGATCCTCCTTCGCCCAGGTCGAGTTCCAGTATCCGGTCGTCAGAGACGGTCGATCTGACAGATCTTGTATTTATGTTATCGCTTATCGCCGTTGAACGCAATTGACGTACCATGCCGTTGAACGCATTGACGGTGGTAACCACTCCTTTCTCTGTAGTGAGGTCCAGGTCGAGGCCTGTCGTGCCGGCTGTTTTAGCGATAGCCTGGACCGCGGAGATGATCGCCGGGATATTGCTGCCCGTGCCGGCTGTCATCTGTAAACTTGGACCGTGGGCCTCAAGTGAGATGCTGCCGGAAACAAGTGAAGCATATACTCCGGGAGCGGAGATGATGCTGTTAAATGCCTGCCCGAACAGTTTTTCGGTGCCGAGTATCTTTCCGACCGTCTTCGCGCCATCGATATCCGCTATGATGTCTTCGTTGGCCAATGACCTTATGAACTCGGCCGCGTCTTCGGTCGCCAGGGCTGTTTCCTGTTTTGTATGGTCGGTCCGCCCGGAGGCTTCATGTGCGACCTCATGCGAGATGACCATGTCGCGTAGTATGCCCTCTATTCTTTGCGCGCCGGTGGTGTCTATGCCCAGTCCTTCCGCGATCCTTCCCGCAAGGTGTTTTATGGCCTGTGTGTTGAGCGCTATTATGCCGTCTTTTTCATTGTTACCGCCGAGATCCGTCCCCAGTCCTTCCGAGCGGGAGGTCGACACCACAGTCAGGCCTTTTCTCAGTCCGTCACCATTGGTCCGCCGCATTGAGGCGTTAGCGACCGAGTTGGCTATTTCCTGCCGTGTTGCCGTGCTGCCGAAGTGGCTATCAACATACACTGGCGCGGAGGAACCGTCCTCTTGTCGGCCGGTCTCGGGTTGCACAGCCCAACGGGACCCGCCGGTATCAGTGGTCTCACCACGGATATCCGCTGCCCTGGACATCATCGCCGAGGTGTGTCGCGGAGCCCTTGCTTCAGATACCCCTCTGCCGGTGGTGTGCTGGAAACTTAGGGATTCTCCGCTTTCCAGAATTATCTCTCTGGGTGCGCTCGAGGTCCCGGAGGCCGCCCCGACAAGGTCATCCAGGTCAATATCGTTTATCTGGTCTACCAGGTCCTTAACGTGTTTGTCCAAAGTATCTATGCCCTCATCCCCGGGAAGGAGTGTTCGCAGGCTGTCAACCTTGGCGCTTACATCGGCCGGCGCCCCGGTTTCCGTGACGAGCGGGGTGTCAGAGGTCTTTCTCCCGAGTATCATCTGGGCTTCCCGCATACGTCCCGTTTGTCCTGTACCGTTGAACGCATCGATGACGCTGTTGGCCTGCATGGCGTCGATATTCGAATTCAGGTTCTCCATATGTGAACGGAAAAGCCCTGCCGCGGGATTCTCGAAATCCATTGAGGTCCCAAATCCGCCGTTATCGCGGATGGCCTTCGTCATTTCCGCGCGTTCTGCATTCCGTATCCGCATGTCCGAAACGTCCACATAATGGTGTATGTTCCCTTCTCCCCTGCCGGGCGCGTTTATCCTCTGTTCCTGTTGTTTCATCGCGCTGGAGGAGCCTATTTCGGTGGTAAAGAACTCTACGCCCTGGAAACCTCCGGTGTTCCCGAATTCTATAAAGTCCTGTGCCTTGCCATTGATCCATTTTTTGGAGAATGTATTGGCGCCAGTGCCGAGTTTTGATACAAGGTGGATAGAGTTACCGAACATTTCCCTGACCTGACCCTGTTCTGCCGGGCTGGCCATGCGTACCGCGTCCCTTACTGCCTCAAAGGAGTTAGGGTTCTCATATACCAGTATGTTGACCGTTCTGCCGGCGTTGGATGTGGTATATTTTGTCACGCCCTTAATAGGAACGGTTCTGCCGTTCACTTTTAGGGTAACCGTCTCGCCTTTCAGTTCCGCCTCAGGGGCCTTTCCCATGAGGCCCTTAAGGGCCGCTTCCGCACTGGCCATGGTGCCGAACGCGCCCACTATAAGGCGTATTCCGCCGTTCTTGGCATTTTCCGCCTGTGACCCCATTACAGCTTTACTGAAGGCACCGATGAGCTCAGCGGAACCCTCAAAGAACATTGTTTTCGCTGAAGTGTGCCAATCGCTCTGGCCCAGGTCTATGATACTTGCACCCATCGCGTTAAGGGCTATACGGCAGCCCTCGATCGTGCCTGTGAAACCTGTCATTATGTCCTGTCCGGTCGCTGAGTGCCGGTTGATATAGGCGATCGCCTCACTTATGCTTACCCCTCTCTGTGATGAGGTAATAAGGGCGTTTATGGCGTTGGAGGCCTCGATCCCGGCTACGTTCTTCTCGTTATACCGGCCGCCGCTTGTTGCTCTCATCTTGGCGCTCTCGACCTGGCCTCTGTGGTGTATGGCCAAGGCCTTCCAGGGGTCGCCATACTGGGTATTGACCATATCCTCGCCTGTCATCCTGTCATGCATAGTATATGAGCTCATCGTGCCGGTCCAGAGGTCCAGGTTCACGGAGAACCCGCCTTTCTGCTGTAACTTACAGGTTAGAGGATCGGCCGCACGGTTTACATAGGTATTAAAGAGCATGCGTGCGTTGTTGACGCCTCCCAGGGAGGCAAGTTCGGCCTGAGAGAGTGAAGATAGCATGCTTTCCACTACGGCCTTCGCGGCTTCGTATGTGAGATGGCGGTTGTTCGTGGTAGCGTCGAAATCAAAGTATTTTTGCCATCCTTTGGCGCCGCCGTTCCATCGGGAAAGTATAGCGTCCCTGCCGGCGAGCGCGCCTTTGTTCAGCGCTTCATAGAACCGTTTTTCCCCGCCTTTTGCCTGCGCGAACATGTTGCGTGCTACGTTAAATGTAAGGTTCGTGGTCTGCATGACCGCTTCCACTTCGTCGATGCTGAACTGGTGGAACCCTTCGAGTTTTTCCGGGGAATTGAAATAAATTTCCAGCAGGGTCTTTGATGCCATTATATTTACACCCTTGCCGATGTCATTAGTGTTGTTCTTGCCTATGGTGCGTACGTTCGCCTGGCCGAAATATGAGTTAAGAGCGCTGAGGAGCTGGTTCCTGGAAGCTTTTCCCTGGTCGAAATCCTTGCTTACATTGCTTTCGATGTCGAGTACTATAAGGAGCTTTAGGTCTCCCTTAGCTACCTTAGTTGGAGCGAACTCCGTCATATATCCAGCGAAAGCCAGTTGGAACGCGACATTGACGAGTGTTTTTCCTCCTCCGCATCCGAGCAGGATGATCGTCGGTCTTGCGGCAGATCCGGCGTTTGCGTTCCCGATAGCCCCGATCTGGGCGGCAAGAACGGATCTGTATTGCAGTATATCCGTCGATCCGGCCGTGTACTCGTTCTTAAAATTGGTCCCGGGTCTTGAAGCCTCGGAGAATACCCGTGCGAGAGCTTCTACGGATGTTATCAGGGCGTCCCGGCCAGTCCCCGAGGATAGGTCTCTTAATGTTGACAATACGGATCTCTTTATGTCCTTTTCCGATATGCCGCGTTCCCTCATGGCGCGCATCGTTTCCGGGATGGTCCCGGTAACGACGGTCTTGATCTCCCTGAGTACCGCTTCCCTGAACGTCTCTGAGCCGATCTTCCCGAACTCCGCCTTCAGATTGCCTTTGGCGTCATACATGTTGCGCATTACCGTCTGTATCGCTCCGCCAAAACGGTCGGCGAAAGTGGATATTTGGGCCTGTCTGCGTGCGGCTATCTCCGTTATGCGTTGCGAGGAAAGTTTCTCTCCGCTGCTTTTCAGGTCATGAATAGCGTAGTCTACTCCGATCGAGGCGGACAATGTCTGGAATTCGTTTACGCCGGACGCCCTCAACTGGTTAGCCAGCGCTTTTTCCACGGCGACCTGTGTGGTCCTTACACCTTTACCTCCCTTACCCGGCAATACTATGGTGCCGGTAAGTCGGTTCAGTAAACGTTCTCCCCTGGAGGATGTTATTTCATTGCGGTTGACGATGTTCCCGCGTACGATACTTGTAATCGCAAGCGCTTTAGCCGTTTTAGCGGCCTCTAAAGCCGCCTTTTGCGTTTCCGGTCCGCCTTCTGAACCTTGCTTTGATCTCTTATAGGCTTCATACATGGCGCTTTTTATCTTTTGCTTGTTCTCTTGGGTGTTCAGGAGCTCGCTAAGGACTTCCGCTGTTCTTCCCTTGCTGAGGGAGCTGTTGACGGCTTTCTGTACCTGCCGGGCAACTATCCCGAACACTCCGGAAATGGAGACATACGCGGGTATGGCGAAAAGAAGAGCCCAGCTGAAAAATGTGATCGAACCCTGTGACATGCCGAGTCCCGCACTTGCGAAATTCTGCCGGCCGTACATGTCTTCTGCGGCAAATTGCTGGAGTACGGTCTGGATGCCCATGACCTTGAGGACCATATCAAGGTCGCCTATACCTGTCATATGAACGAGCCTGCTTAGTAGAGATGCTTTCCCGGCTGTTGCCGCGGGTCCGAACAGACCCACGAACGGTTTCATCATGGCGCCTGTCTTGAACCCTTCTATCGCTGACGCTATCATTTCGTGCATGCCCCGAGAACTGAATATCCTGTGCCCACCCTGTGTGTACAGGCCACCATGGGTCAACATGCCGCCGATAGCGTTAAAATACACGCTTACCCTGGTCCATTCTATCGCTCCCCTGGTCATCTGTGAACTTATGCTTTTCAACCCCTGCAAAAGCCTCGTGTTTGCGCCATTGCCCCCGTTAAGGAAGGCCCCGGCGTTCTTTGATGCCTGGTCGAGTTTCGATATTCCCATGGGGGATGTCGCGTACATGGCCATGAATCCCCAGAGAGCACCCTGGAAAAGGCTTGCTCCAAGATCACGACTGAAGGATGTTATGTCCTTCATCCCGATATTGCCGGCCACGAGATCCCCGGAGACAAAACCGGAGGCGGTTATCGCCATGCCAGCGGCGAAATACGCCGCGTATAAAGCACGGGCTCCCCATGTTACCTTTGAGGCGGCCTGCAGTCCTTTGAACCATGTTCCCCTGCCCATTCCGAACGCGAGAGCCACGCCTATGGCCGCGCCTTTTATAAGGTCTCCGGCAAGGCCTCTAAGGGAAAACCCACCCGTCCAGGTATCCGCCATGAACAGCGTGCCGAAAAATCCGCCTATGCTGTCGATGTCCCCGTTCATGAAGTTCGAAACTACCCTGCGTGCCTGACTGGCCCCGGCATAAACAAACGCTCCACCGGTGATGGCGTATACTATCCTTTGCATGGCAGTAAGGCTTTGTATCCATGCGCCTATTTGCGGTATCTTCGCGGCGATCAGGGCCAGACCTGCCGCGAATCCGGCACCCTGGATAAATCCTTTGAGAGCCAATAGCCCTACCTCGTTCCAGACAGTGGATCCGTCACGGTTGGTAAAGAAATCGTCAAATACACCGTTCCCGTTACGCCAGTTGTTATGCATTCGTGCCGCGAAATATACGCCTACGCTTATAGCGGCCATTATTACTCCGGCTACAAGTAGTTTAGCGCTGAGCGCCAGAAGGGCCAGAGAACTCCCGCCGGAGAAGATAGCTCCTCCAATGGCTACTACGGCTATCGCGCCAGCCGCTATAGTTGCCCAGTTACGACTGAACCAGGTGGTCTTGGTGCCCTGTTCCACATTCCCGGCAGCATCCTTGTGTTCATAGAACCATTTTGATATGTCGTTCAACTGCCCGCTCATCATCTTAGTCAGGGTTCTTTCGTCCGCGCTGAGCGCGCTGTTGGTCATTTCATCCATGACCTTTGTCACGAGCACGGAGAAGTAGTCCCCGGAACCCAGCCGGACGCCGGACGCCGCCTCAATGTCTTTCATGAACTGTTTTACATCCGTATCCCCCTTATGCTCCTGTACCTGTTTGTCCCAACTGTCTACGGTAGCCGCCGCGTTGACCAGGGCGCCGAGTTTGCTGTTATTCGCCGCCATGGTAGCCAGGTTGCCTAATCTGGCCTCATCTGCCGGATCTGCGTCGAACACCTTCGGGTCAAGGCCCATTTTAGCCGCTATGTTCTGTAACTCTTTCCGTCTTTCTTCCGGAAGGTCCAGGAGCTGTTTGGCTTTTGGCGCTATCTGTATTATCGATAACTGTTTTTCCGCAAGAAGTACCATGCCCTTATCCACGCATTTATTCATGAAATCCTCGGTATCCTTCATGAACCTGGTGGCGTTTTTTCCTGTGAGTTCACGCGCCTTGCCTTTGATCAGTTTCGACCATGCGTCCATGGACATAGCCTCAAGCTTTTTGCCGTCGGATGCCAGCTTGGATGTTACGATAAATCCGTTCGAGGAAACGAGTGTATCTATCACGGTAAAAGAGAAATCGCCGCTGATGTCGAAGCGTATCACCATGCCGTCGGACGCGACCGGGGAATCATTGTTGATGTCCACCCTGAGAGAGCGTTTGCCATACATATGTAGAGGGCCTGTCGCCGGATTATACGGACTGATATAGAATTTGCCGTTCTCTTCCGTTATCTGGGCGATCTTGGTAATGGACGCGCCGCTCTCACCGGATCCGGTCCCGGTTGGCGGGGCAGCGAGCTTATTCCCGTCCAACTCGAGGCTGGCGATCTCATGGAGGAGTATATGTCCTGATATTATACTGACCGATCCGTCCGCTTTCAGGGTTACCGGTGTATCCTCAGGGATCTGGAAGCATATATCTGTTTTGCCTGTGCCATCCCGGTATTTATAAGTTACCTCTTTCGCCACGCTCATTGTGCCGTCGGAGGATATGTCGAGGCGTATTTCGCCGGCGAGGATGGGTTCAGTATAAGTACCATCCGCAAGGCGGGCTCTTAGTCTGGATCCGATATGGAAAGAACCATCACTTTCTCCGAACACGAGCTGTTTGGCGTCCTTCGATACGAGAAGTGTCCCCTGCCGGTCGCCAACAGCCACAGCTATTTCGGTCAGGGAGTCTTTTCCGGCAGCCGTAGCGATCCGGTTGATAAGGGTTGAACTTTCGACCGAATTCATGCCGGATGTAAACGCGGATATCAAACCGTCCCAGCGCTCTACCCGGCCTAGTAAGTCGGTCATTTCCTTTGGATTGCCGGCCGTTGCCGCGTCCAGCATATTCTTGTAGCTGACCCCGGATATGGTCTCGAGATCGTTCCCGCCAAGTCTGACGGTGCCGGCCGCCCTGTCATACTTCCTGACCATGTCGAATGTTCCCAGGAGTTTGGTAAGGCCGGCCATATCGTGTGTTTGCGCCGCATTACGGATAGACTGTGCGGTGACGGGAGCCGGCTTGCCGGAGGCGTCCCGTATGCCTGCGCAGATCTCCCCGAAGGTCACGTTGAGGTTGTGGGTCTTTTCCCCCAGCATGCCTATAGCGGTATCCGCGTTGACCATCGTCTCCAATATGCCGACAATTTTCACCATTTCGTCAATGCGCCCTGTTTTTAATGCGTCCGCGAGTTTCGTGCGGTCGTACGCGGAAGCGGACTTGAGCGCGTCCTCCAGGGTATCCTGTTTAGTAGCAGTGTTGATCGGGCCGAGGTTCTCCAGCTTTGTGCCCATGATCCTGAGATAGAAGTCGGCCTGCATGATGGTGCCTACGGTCTTCATGGTCGAACGCGCTTTTTCCGTGTTTGGGTCCATGAGAGCGGCTGCTATATCGTCGGGGGCTATTCCCGCGTTCTCCCGCGCCTGTTCGAACGTCATTCCAGCGCCTTCCAGCATAACGCGATCGAGCTTACTGGCGGCGGCGCGAGCTCCAGCGCTTCCGCCCAAGATTTTGCCAGAGTTCCGGTCTATTGCTATCACGCAGTTGTCTGCCAGCTGGGATATCGCGACATGCCTCCATTTCCCACCGCCCAGATCCTGTACAAAACCGCCCAAGGTTATATAAAAACCGCTCTGGCGCTCTTTAACGATAACTGTCCGGCTTAATCGGAATTCGCCGTTGGCGAAATTAGCTTTAGCGCTGACGGTATGTACTGCTTCCCGTAGCTGTTGTTTCAGGTTCTCGGATAGATCGCCACGGACCTTCCGGCTTATGGCTTCGACCGCGACCGGGAGGCTGATGCCATCTATCTCTAGAACGTCAAGGCTGATCCATTTGCCGTTCTCCAGCGTATCAAGCGAGCCGAACGCTATATAGGTGCCTTTCTCCGTAGTTCTTGTCATGATAGCCCGCGCGACATCAAGTGGTCCGGCGGCTGTCTCGAACACATAGCCGGCTGTATGCTTGGATGATGTGAGCGCTTTTTTCTGTTCCGTGGTCAATGTGCCGAGTACACGCCCGGTCGCTTTATCGATCGCAATGGGCGCGTCGAATTTTTCGGGAACGACGAGGACCGTATCGTGCCATTTTTCGTTCTCAAATCTTTCCTGGCCAAGTTTTTGCAGGTTAAGTATCCCGCCTTTGGAGCTTATCTTTATTGTCCACCTAAGCGTGAACGTTCCGTTAGCCAGGATGACATCGGTTTTCTTGGTATGTTCTGCTTTCAACAAACGTGTTTTGAGGCTTTCAGTTACGGGGCCTAATATGTCGCCGGTTTTGGCGTCGACAGCCAATGGCTTGGCAAATCCGTCAACGGGGACTATATCCGTTACCGCCCATCCGTCCGGGACTTTCCGGATGAAATCGCCGGCTGTTATGACCACTTTTCCTTCCTCCACTTTTACCGAAAGCCTGCGGCTAAGTGCTAGATCACAGTTCTCGAAGTTCACGGGGAATTCTTTCGTTCTTTCCGCTTTCTGCAGTTTTGTTGTCTGATCTTTTGTAAGGGCCCCCAGCATTTCGCCGCTATTGGAATATATCAGTATACCTTTAGTAAATCCTTCAGGGATCACCTGTTCGACCGCGATCCATTTTCCGCCGGATCCATACAACAGGCCTCCTACGGTAACAAAAAGGTCGTTGTTATTTTCCTTTACGGATAGTGACATCTTGAGGTCGAATCGTCCATTCGCGAATGCCTGTGTCGTAAGTTCAGTTCTTTTTGTTGAACGCAACGCTTCGATCTGTTGGGGAGACATGCTGTCGAGAGCCAGTACTTTACCGGTTGTTCCGTCTATGGCCATATAATCACTGAAGGATTCCGGTTGAACGAGTTGTGTGGATATCCAGGCCTCACCTTCGTGCCTTACATATCCTTTGACGTCAATATAGAGATCTCCCCCGTCCCCTACACGTACATCGACTTCCCTGGCCAGTGTAAAGTCTCCGTTAGCCAGTGTGGTAAGGGCTTTTTTTGTCCGTTCCAGCCCTAGGATGAGAGCGGTCTGTTCATCCCCGGGAGTGTTCCCGAGAAGCTTTCCGGTAGCGGCGTCTATCACTACCGGGGCATTGAATTCTTCGAATTGCAATGTTACCGCGTCGCGCCATTCGCCGTCCACCATTGCCTGGAAATCCTGTCCGCGCACGGTTTGTATCGATCTTACGGACATGTCACCGAACTCAGTCGTATATTTTTTGTTGTACGTGGTCACGCTGCCGGTATCTGAAACGACTTCAGTGCCGTCCGGACCTTGTATGGTGACAGTTCCCTTTGCTATCTCAATGCGGATATCCCCAGATTCTGATATATATCCGTCGACATAGTCGGTATAGAACGCTTTTCCGCCGCCTATGACACCGTCTACCCTTTCTTTCCCGCCAACGGTCCACTTATAGACATCCGTTACGGTAGAGTTCCGGAACCGTCCGCGGTACCTGCCTTCGGGCAATGTTATATCGGCACTCTTGAGTCCGAAGGACAATGACCCGTCGATGATCTTTATGGCGTTCGCCACGGAACCGTTACAATAACTGGCTGTTCCATTTCCGATCAGCCTTATATCCTCCGTACCGATGGAAAGACGGGTATCCAGACCTTCTGTGGTGAACGTACTGCCTAAAGAAAGGATCTGATCATTCTCAAGCACAAAGAAATTATTCCTTATCGTCCCCGTGCTTGCAGTTATATGTATGCCGGTACTGTCGGTCTCCAGATGTATTATCCGCCGGCTATGGTCATCCCGGGTGTTTTCGGAGGCCTCCCCGGAAGCCCGTAGGAAACGGTCCACATACGCTTTTTTCCCGGCGTCTACCCGGTATTCCGCCCCGGATATGTTGACGACAGCATCCTCGCCGATCGTGATGAAGGTTTTTCCGCCGATCAGGGTGATCTCCTCGTCGGTACCGGCCCCGCGCAGTGTAATGTCGTCCATCACCTTTGCGTTCCCGGTATGGTCAATTAGCGCATCTATACGGCCCTGTAGTTTTGACGATCGTGGACCTATTTGCGCTGAGAAAGGTGTCCCCGCGTTCATGGCCACCCGGCACAGGACGTCTTCGCTTACCTCCTCGACGGAGGCCGTGATATCGCGGGCCCCTCCCAGCTTGGCGTTAACGATATACCTGGCGGTCCCTTTCATGAGCCCCATAAGTTTACCGGTAGTTTCCGTATCGAACATGTCGCCGGCTTTATTTATTCTGCCGAAAAGGTCGTTAAAAACAGCTACTCCCACCGCGTCACGCATTTTTGTGCGTAAAGCGGCGCTTTCAAGCGACGCGGAGCTCAAAGTCAGGCCCTGGACTATATTGTCGATATTAGCGGCTGGGATAACTTTAGTCTCGCCGTTCATGTTCACTCTGGCTTCCGCCCCATCCGCGTTGTAGAGCATACGGAACCCCTTGAACGGGTCATTTTTACCCGAAAGGCCACCGGTATATACGGCCTCCACTTTCCCGTCTAACCAGGTGTCTCCTGTGAGACGGTCCACGTTAAGGGTATAATTGGTCCTGTCAGCGTCCGTTTTTACGGCCGCGGTATCGGATGAACCTTCGCCGGTAGCGGGCATGATCATGCGTTCTCCCGCGAGGGATATCCTTAAAGCCCCTTCGGTATCCAACCTGACTTCTCTGACGGATCCACCGGCAACCGAACCAAAATCACCTGTTACGCTGTCCCCGGGAGCCAATGTCGTGGACTTTCCCGCAGTATCGGTCACTTCAGCTTGAATAACATCGCCAGCGCGCCCGAGTTTTACGGCCAATACCGCCCCTCCCATTTTCCCGGACAGGAATATCTTCTCCGCCGCTACAAGTGAACTTCCGGGTTCCCCGGATGTGTTGATTGTCTGCAAGTTCAAGGAGGATATGGTGCTATCCTTGCTGAACAGGTCTATCCCGGATGCTTTAAGTGACGAAAGCATATTTTCTCTTGATAACCCTGTATAGGTGGCCATACGGGCAAAAGGTACCAGAATGTCTCCGGTATCGCGGTCGGGAGTCCATTCCCCGGTCGGACTTCTTGTGCAGGAAACGTTCGCGAATATCATAGAACCGTCGGCTGCTTTAATACTTTCCACTTTTCTTGCCTCACCGGTTGCTATATCCAGCACCATTCCATTCCTGATCATGGCGTTGCCGTGCATATCAATATCCGCGAGGGTCCCGTCCTCCAGTATCCGCATCCCCTGAAGTTCATATCCTTCAGCGAACCTGATCTCCCGGGAACCACTGGTAAGCGGCATGAGATTCTCGCCCGCTACGACCAGCGCTCCTCCCTTTTCTATACGTATGGTTGTGCCGTTATTTTTGCCTGAGAGGAGTAACCCTTCCGATATCAGGCTGTCGGGCAGGGATATCCCTGCTGATGATGGACCTTTCTGGTCCGGTTTAAACAGCTCGACCGGGGTGTCACCTGCGATTATCCGTCCGACCAATCCGCCATCCGTGCTTACGCCCCATACTTCCATCGTCGCGAGGATCGTAGCCATCTCGGTTTCGGATATACGGTAGCTGTAGGGGATATCGGATAGGGTTTCAAACGCTTTGTCCGCAATAAGGGTGGACCGTCCGTTACCGATGGTGAAGGTAATATTATTGATCACGACCTTTGTCCCGTCCTGTATGTCGGGACGGGCTTCAAGTAATTTTGAGAATAACGACATGACATCAGCCCGGGAGAACGAGGCCCGCAAGCTGAAAACAAGGGTCTCCTCCGCCCTATCACCTGCGGCGACCGGGGTTTCCAGGCCTTGTTGAGCCATTGCCTCACGCGTGGCCGCGGCGAATACGGCTTTTTCAAGCCCTAAAAGGTCGTTGATGTTATCGATAGAACCCATAGCCTGCATAGCGGCGTTGGCGGGTAAAGATGCGAAAAGGCTACGGAAACTTTCGATCAGGACATTTACGCCGGTACCCGTGGACGTGTCTATGAATCGCGGCATTTCGGCCACGGCGCGTACATCTATACCGTTGGAATCTATCCGTGACATCAAAGCGCTGACCTCGGCTATATACCGCACCTGGTTGTTAGTGAACAGCGTAATTAGTTCCGGAGTGCCTTCCAGGCCTAGAGAAGCGGCAAATTCAGTGCGTTTCAGGTTCGACTCGTATATGATCTTGAACACGCGGGCGGTCAGGTTCTTCTGCTGGTCCGGTGTAAGCTGGCCGTTGAATATCAGGTTGGCCATGGACATAAGTACTTTGAGGTCGGCATCAAGTATCATTTCGAGGTTATTCGGGTCAAGTTTGACCTTTACGACGGCGCTTCCATAAAGATCGGCGATCTCGCCAAGTGTGTCCGCGGATACGTTCGCGGAACCCGAGGCCAGCTTATCGAAAAGGTTGGCATATACGGTAATAGCGCCGGCATGTAATACGCTGTTATCGTATTGCTGCAGTATGAGGTTAACGCTCCCTATTATGCTTTTAACGGAAGCATCGTTAAGTTCCACGTTATCGCCGGCTGAAAGTTTCATTAGGACATGCATCATGCCGAGCACTGTTTTAATGTCGAGCTTGTCTTTCGCCCTATCCAGGAGATCGGTGATCAGGGTGGCTGTCCGGTTGACGAATTCCGCGGTCGCTACGTTGGCCGCTCCGGAACTGATTATCTTGTCGATCGCGTGCTGTAGTCCACTTATTATCGTGGAAACTATGCGGTTAACGTACTCTTTATCCATGCTCTGGAATTTTATATTGCTGAATTCTTCCAGGACGCCGATGTATTTCAAGGCGACCTGTTCGGTCAATACGCCATCTATGGCCTTGCCGGCGTCGTCGAATGCCGCGTCGAATATTTGTTTTGCCGAATCGACCCCTTGTTGTACGGTGTTAACTATGGCTTCCTGCAATTCCGGTGTGAGGTCAAGATGCTCCAGCGAAAGATTTATCGTCTTTACGGCATCCCGGGCAAGGCTTCGCGCGACGTCAAGCCCGCCCTCGATGGCTTCCCTGAACTCCTGGGCGGACAGAAGCCCTTTCTTGAAGGCTTCTTTCGCGAATCCCACTATCGCGGCATTATCCGCGAAAAGGTCCCGGAACGTAGATAGTGCCTCGAGCGCTATGTTCTGGTTGAATATGCCTTTATCTATGGATATCTGTACGATGCTGAGGACGTTATGCCCAAGGCTCTTGATCGTATCCTGCGCGTTCTTTATCATGCCTATCGTGAGGAAATTATTGTCCAGCGCAACTTTTATGAGATCCCTTGTGTTGTTGCTAAGCTTTGAAATGGTACCCAGACTCTGTATCGCCAAAGCTTCTGTCGGAGCCAGGGCGAACATGAACACCACCAGGTTCCCCGCGACCTTGTTGAAGGATATCGCAAGGTTAGCCACAGTAGCGTTCTTTGTGAACGCCGCAATTGTCACCAGCAGGTTTGATAGCGCTTCTACACTGGCGATCACGACCATTGCCACCGGCATAAGCACGTATTTTAGCAGGCTACCCATACCCGGGACCACGAGGTTCATGACGTTCGCGAGAAAATCATCCCCCGCTTTATCCCTGAGTTCTTTACCGTCAAATTTCCCAGTTACAGGTTCAATGGTGCCTTCGCTTGGGTCAATAAGGTCGAAAGTGACGGTCCCCTTCTCTATCTGGCCGGTATTCGGGTCTACCTCTATCATCAGATACTGGACATCTCCCATGACGCCGCTCTTGCCTTCCATGGCGTTATTAGCGGATTCATTCACGGCTTCGGATAGCATCGCTGATATGTCCGCCCCACCTGTCATGTCGCGCAATTTTATGAATTCCTCGCTATCCATGCGGATCTCCGGAGAACCTATGAGCTCTCCATTCTCCCTGGCGGTGAACGCGACCTCGATAGTTACGCTCTCTTCGCCGTTGGGTGAATATAGGGTCATCTCTTGCCGGCCCTGTAGTAACCGTTCTCCGTTCCCGAAAGAGGACGCGAAAACGCTTGACTCATCCAGCCTGAGGGAGCCGGGTGTGATATTCAGAAGAGATGATAGCGATGACGAGTCCCTGTTGCCCGCGGCTTCCAGTACCGACGCCATAAGGTTTGAAAGCCTGTCGGAAAGGGCCGCCGTATCGAAACTGGATACCATTGCCGAGAATTGGTCTCCCGCATGACCGGTGAATTGTATCCCGGATACAGGAGAGATGCTGGCTACAACGTTATTGGCGGCATCCATCCACCGGATACCGTGCGAGTCGGCGACCAGGTTTATATCCTTCCGGCCGGCCAGGTCGTTAAGGCCCTGTACCATGTCGGAATTCGAGAACTGTCGCTTACCCGGGACTTCGAGCCCCAACCCGTCGTTGTTGTTTATCATGCCGGTAGTTTTGTCTATTTTTACGGATATAGGATCGGTGTTGTTGGCGAAGTACGTGGCTACCATGTCATTATTGCCGGTGTCAATGACCTCAAGTCTGCTGTTGGTATTGAGTTTTGCTGTATTATCCCTTACTGTCATACCGAAATATACATCGACCTTAATGTTGTTCCCGGATGCGTCCGTACGTGTGTATGTATAATGCGCCTGGTCGCCTGAAACACCCTCAAAGCGTACGTTTTGGGCGCCAAGCAGCCCGGCGGCGACACTGTCAAGGGATCGCTGGCTGGATGCTTCGCGCCGCATTAGAGACATGTCCATGTATGCGGAATTATTGAACCCTTCGGACAGCGCCCGCCCCAGTAAGCCGGATAGTATTTCCGCGTTATCTGGAAGGGCCTCATCCAGTATCATTGCTTTGGCAAGGTTGAAGAAATTATTAGCCGCTGATCTCCCTAGAAGTTTTGCGAATGTGTCCCGCGTGAATGTGCTGCCGGAATCGAGAGCTATATCATTGCTTACGTTCTGTGCGGCGTTGTTCTGCATAGCACCCAGTACCGTGTTCCATGCGGCGTTGAAGAACATGGCAGCTTTGCCTTTCAATAGTTCAAGATTGTTAACTACGGAGGCTCCTATCTCACGAATGGCGTATATGACCGCTTGTGCCCACATCTGGGCGCCTGTCCCAACGAAACTTACCGGGGCATAGGCGTTGACGAACATATGAGCGAAGGTGTCCCCGATGGATTGTGGCGCTCCCGCGCCAGCCGCGCCTCCTCCACCGTTCGCGCTGTATCCGGCGGTAATAAGCTTCGTACCGAGCATGCTGAGACCCATGCCCAGCTGGTTAAAGAACGCGCCCATAAATGAGCCTGCGCCTCCGAAAAGGCCTCCCAGGCCGACGAAAGCTCCCGCAATGGGTGCGGCGATAATGTCCAGCGGAAGTACAGCGATCTGGGCGATCAGACCGGGCAGTCCGGCGGTCGCCTGTGTGACCGTCTGTGCGGTTATCGCGGCGGTGTCGGCTCCCTGGAAGAAAGCGGTTATTTTTTCAGTGAAAGCCCTCAGTCCGTTCGAGATACTGTTGGCGAAGTTCTGTAGGGCCGTACCGATATTTCCGGCACCGACAAGGTTCCCCAGCCCGTTCAGCATGGATGTAAGTCCCTGGTTCAATACGTTCAATATGGTCCCGAGATTGGCGCCTACTATGGCCATGGCCGCCGACATCGCGAATTGTTTGAGTGCCGCGCCGAAATCCTGCCCGAAAAGCGCTACATTGGCCAGCATACGTCCCGCTTCGAACGCTATTGCGGTAAGAGCGGCGTGCATGGCTGCTATGAATGGTGTCGCTCCGCCCCATGTCACGATTATGACGACTACTTCCACTATTGTAAGGATGATGTTGAATATTTTTCCGAAACTCCCGCCGAAAAGACCGCCGCCGCCGGAGGTACTGACCTTACGGTATACGGTATGTGTGAGTTCCTTGACCTGTTTCCCGTATATGTTGTATATGAACGCCTTGTTCTCAAGGGTACGTACTTTTGTGTGTTTACTTTTCGATACGCTATAGACCTTCTGGCTTACCGTATTGCCGAAAAGATTGTAGATAATATTGTAGACTTTCCCCGATGTTTTGCCCTGGACAAAGGAATATTTCAGCGTCTGAGCGAGTACGTTGTATACGAACCGGTAGTTTGTTGACCCGCCCGACCTCTGCCATATTATGCGGTTCAGGTCGTCATACCGCGTTTTCTCGTTCGTATTCGTCGTTTTGGTGGTCGGCTTATAGTTGGTTATAGCGCCGCTTCGCGTGTTGGTGACGGATTTCTGCACTACCTCTGTTTTTGTTGTGCGTTTCGAGAGAACGTTCCCGAAGGCGTCGTACGCGTATATTTTCGTGCGTACGAGCTCACTTATGAACTTTATGGTCTTTGTCTTAGCATCGGCGTCGATGCGCGATGTTGTCTCCAACTTGTCGATGACCTGATTGTTGTGGTCATAAGCCGTATATTTTACCGCGTATGGTTTCGGGGCTTCCCCATCGCCGTAGGATATCCGGTAATAACATACGAGGTTGTCCTCGCCATCGTACATCATGTGGGACTGTTTTACGGTAGTGGTAGAGAACAGTGCAAGCGGAGATACGCGGGTCGGATATTTCGAGTTCACGACCTGTCCCTTGTCGTCAAAACCGGTCTTCTTGATGACTTCCAGGTAACTTATCATGTTATTATCCGCGCCATACTCCATGTCCGTGCGATGAACGAAAGTCGTTGAACCGTTGTCGTAGACGCCGCGCTGCACCTCGTTGTATGAAATGACCTGGTTGCGGGCGTTATATTGTATGTCCATACGTTCGTTGCTGGTCACGTCGAAAATAAGGTCAGGCAGGTGATGGTTGTAGTAGGAACGTGAATAACTTGGTCCGCCGAACTTACTTGTATCGCTCATAAGGTAGTACAGGAACGTTTCCGGCATGTAGTAGACGTTCGTGGTCAGGTAGTTCTTCCACTGGTTGTATTCATCCTGCCCTACGTTCTGGGCGGTCGAGTTCTTTATGCCGGCGCCACTGGCGTTCACTACGGTATCACTATTGCCCGCGAAAAGCAGGTCCCTGCCGTGGAATACTTTATACGCTTTCGCCATGAAGTCGTTGAGCGTGGCTATGTAGGCCGTTCGCGCCTCCGTGAACGCGGTGCTACCTAGTTTGTTGGAATTTTTCAGGGAAGTGTAATTACTGTCATGCATGATATCGCGTATGAACTGGACTGAACGCCATCTGGCGTCAGTGCTGTTCGATATGCCCGATTCCCCAGCCAGATAACGTATGTAATAGTCGCGTTTGGCGGTATTGGTCACTTCTATATTAAGGAAGTCCTCTATGCGTTCCATTTTTTCAGCGCCGCTCAAGTTGATGAAGGCCTCGGAATTCAATATGCGGTCGTAAAGGAAATCATGATGATCGCTTGCGGTGAAATATCTCGGGTGTGAGTAGAAATAATTTATCGAGTCATATGTCCCGGTACTGCCGAGTTCACTAAGCGCTTTTGCGGTAGGCACGGTATGCAAGAGCGTATCATACATCCTGTAAAGCATCATCATGCATATGGTCTTTGAGATGCCCTCGGAATACGCGGTCTTTCTCCAGAATTCGCGTTCAGGCACGAGTTCGATGCCGTCCTGGATCATCTTGGAGTCATCAGGCGCGCGTCCGAAAATGGCCTGGAAATAGCCGTCACCGTCGGAAGTCGCCTCCATTGCCTCGTCCGCTCCGAAAAGGAACAGATCGACCGTGTCCCCGTTGGAATTCATTTCAATGACACGTTCTTTATATCCGCGCTGGCGCCCGGCGAAGTCGTATACGATATCAGATACGACCCGGACCTCTTTCCTGGCGCTCAATGTGCCGGCGCTTAATGAGTCGAATTGTCTGTAGTTCTGGATCTGGGATTCCGTGCCGCGGGAAAGCACGGTGGTTTCCTGGTAACCCGCTATACGGTTCAGTTCGTCGTATTCCACGTAATCCCGGCTTTTTGTCTCGCGCGAATACCTGTACGCCGTATCGGCGGTATTGGCCCCTTTGACCAGTACAATGAATTTGTTGGTCACCGCGTCGTGCCTGACCTGGTAGTAAAGATTAACGTTGCTGTACATATACGTATTCTCTTTTGTGGTCCCCGCGGTGAACCACCCGGTGTTGAATATACAACTGGAGTTGCCGTAATCGCTGAATTGCAGATATACGGAATTCCCGCTTACGCCTGTTTGTACGCGGTAATAGCGGCCGTCGAGAAGGACCCCTCTTTCGGCGTCGAACGTACGCGCGTCGATCGCGTCGATTATAACGGCGGTGTCCTCGAATATGTTGGTTGTCTGGCCGCGTACCCGTCCGTTGCCGTCGAGTGTGGATACCCGGAATTCCATTGTTGAGTAGCTTTCCATGCCGCCGATGCCAAGTCCCTTGTTCGCTATTACATTGTTGTGGACGGCTTCAAGGGCGGTCCCGGCGGAGTTGAGGACATTGTCCAGGAAGTCCCCGTACTTACTTACGACCTTGATATAACTCGCTTTTTCATTCAGAGAGTCGTATTGGATGTATGATCGCTGTCCGTCAATGAGCGTATCGGCAATGGTCGTGGTAATAGTATTCTGGGCAAGGATCGTCGCGCCGAAGTCACTGAAAAAGCTTGTGACCTCGATATTGGTATAGGTCTTGAGCCTTGCCAGGTTGTCACTGGTCCCGGATTGCGTTATCTCCGTAAGTATCCCCCCCTCACCGTTACCCATCCCGGATATCCTCGCGTCCAGATAGCCCGCCGAGGTAACGAACGTTCCGGATTTTATCAGGGAACTTGTCATGATTATATCTTCCCCGAGTGAGTCGAGGATGACGTCCCTAATTACATATGACTCGAAATTATTTATGCCTTTAAGCTTGATCCCGCTGTTACCTACCGTGCCGCCGGCTTCACTTATATCGTCGTTTGCTCCCTGCCGGGTATATGATGACTGGGAAAGTTCATTTCCCAACGCGTCATACGAGACGGTGCGGCTGAATTGTGTCTGGAGGTGTATTGCGCCCTGTACGTCGGGCAGATGGTCGCCGAAATAATCCCGCGCGTTGCGTTCGCTTCCTCTTCCGGATGTATCGGTCATAAGGCGGAAAATGACGGCTTCTTTCGTCGTAGCGGAATTGTTCAGGAGCCAGTTCCGCCAGTCCGTATATTCGGTCGACTTGTCACCGAGGTAGTTACTGGCGTTGGCGGAACTGCCCTTGATCACTTCCCTGCCGTGAAGCGCCTTGAACGCGTGTTCCAGGAACGGGTCTACCGTGGCCAGGTATGCGTTATACGCTTTGATCCGCGCGTTCTTGTTGCCGCCGGAGTTGGTCCCGGTAATGCTGTTGTCGGTCCACCAGTCCGGGCTCGAGTCCGTAAGTTCGGATAATATACGGTGTGTGTATGTCCGGGAATTGGTCGTGTTCCCTCTTACCTTGTCCAGATATGTCGCGTAGCCATACTTGAGGGCATCCGAGATGTCCCCGTGCGCCCCGCCACAGGTTATGCCCAGGTAATCGGCGATGCGTTCGACTTTTTCGTCTCCGGACAGATCCGCCCATAACTGGGAATCGAAAATGTACGTCTGGAAGATCGTCTGATTGAACTCGAATTTGTTCTGCAGGGCCAGATATGATGTTCCTCCATAAGTTGTGCTGGTAAGCATATTAACATCATATATCGCGGCCTTATCCGGGTCCTCGTGCAGGAACGTCCGGAACATATTGTATACCATCATAAGGGCTATTGTCTTCGTCAAAGCGACTATTTCCGATGTTTCCGGCTGTTCCGGCAGGTTATGTATATAGTATTGGCGCGGGGTGAAAGCCGGTCGGCCTTGCCCCAGGGCCGCAGTACCGACTATCGTACCGCTTTCCATGAGTTCACGTGCGAGTCCTTCACGGGTCAGGTTGATATCATCCCGGTTTATCATGCGGTTCTTCCAATACAGGTATTCCACGGAGTTCCGGCCTATATATCTGGACGTATCCGTAGCACTTCCGTCGACGACTGTTCGGCCGTGCAACGCGGCGTAAGCGGCCTCGAGCTCATCATCTAAAGTCGCGATATACGCGTTATGGAGAGACTGCAGGGCGTCCTTATTGGCCTGGTTCGACTGGTTGACCACTTTACTCGTATAGTTGCACATGGTGCCGTTATTGTTGAAATGCGCTATTTCCTTGTAGATATTCTGTGTGTATGACGAGGAATTGGTCCGATTCCCGAGCTGTGTGTCGAGATACTGGGCATATACCTGTTTTAGGTTCGTTGTTATGGAGCTTCGCTCTAGCCCCATATAGTCCATCAACCTGTCCATTTTTTCGTCACCGGACATGTCGGCCCATATCTGGGACCCGAAGATCCGTGTATTTAGGAAATCCCCGTTCAACTTGAAGGAATCCCTTACTTGATAATAGTCGACGCCCTCTACATTTGTTACCATCGCTCCCATGGAAGCATTGCTGAAGGCGTTAGCCGGTGGGTCTATCCCCAGTACGGTCTGGTATATACGCGTGACCATCATCATGGGGATTATCTTCGATATGGCAAGGGCCTCGGTAGCTATCGGTTTATCCGGAAGGTTGTAAATGTAATACTGATATGGCGTATACTCCTGGTATCCCTGCCCGAGGGTATTGGTCCCGCGCTTCCCGCCATCGGTCATGAGGCTGGCCAGGAAGGCTTCTCGGGTATATGCGTCATTTATGCCAGATAGGACAAGGCCATTCTTCCAGTATTTGTACTGGTCGGAATTCCTGCCTATGAGGTCTATCGAATTTATCTTACCGCTTACTACGATACGTCCGTGGAAAGCAAGATATATTTTTTCCATGAATGTGTCTATGGCCTGTGTGTACGCGGCATGTAATGACGCGAGATCATCCTTGATGCTTTGGGCCCCACCGGTTATGACGACCCGGCCTGTAAAGTTCCTCGCGGCTCCCGCATTGGAAAAATGGGTTATTTCGCGTAACACGTTGAGTGTATATGCGCGGGAATTACCCGTATTTCCTTTGACCTGATCTAAATATATGGAATAAACGCTGCGAAGGTCGCTCGATATCGCGTCTCGGGCGATGCCCAAATAGTCCATCAAGCGGTCGATCTTTTCTGTGCCGGCAAGATCGGCCCAGGCCTGGGAGATGAATATCTCGTTATATAGATGGCCCTGATTGTCCTGGAAATATCCCCCGGCATAGAAATAGTCAATGCCATCATAGGAGTTGCTTATCGCGGATGTATGTGGAGCGATGTCGGAATTCTGCAGGAGCTTTTCATATTGGTTGTGGGTCATCATGAAGACGATGGCCTTTGAGAACGCTTTTTCGATGGAAATGTTGTCGTCTTGACAGGTCTCCATGATCACGCGCCGCCAGTATGCCCTTTCATCCTCGGTCGGGGCGCGGCCGAAAATAGCCTGGAAGTAGCCGTTGGCGTCCGCTTCGGCGTCCGAGAACCTGTCCGTGCCGAAAAGCTGAGCGTCTATGTCGAAGTTCGTGAGGGTCTCTATCTGCCCGCTCCAATAGGTTATTTCCTCGGCCGTGGGAGCGCGGCCGAAAACGGACTGGAAATACCCTTTATCGGACGCGGTCGGGGTTTCTCCCTCTTCTACCCCGAATAGGAGCATGGATCCATCCACGTGGGTCTCTGTCATCCCGTACAACGTGTCGTTCCAGAATTTCCTTTCCTCAAGTGTAGGGGCGCGGCCGAATATCGTCTGGAAATAACCATTGTCGTCATAACTGGCGGTCTTTTCCGGCCCCACGCCGTATAATTCATAGTCGAAGGTGCTTCCTTCTATCTTCTGTATATTGGTCGCGATCACGTATCCGGAAGGATCTATCAGATTGGTCTGGATATTATGCGTACTGCCTATGCTATATGGATTCCCGCCGATATCCATACTGACATGTGTGTGCTCGAATCCCTGCTGCCAGAGTTCTTTCGTTATACATTTGAACCCCTGGTCGTGCTCTATTATGGTATAGATCTCGACTTTTGTTATTCCCTCCGAGACGGGGGTAGTAGTGACCTTGTACGTACCGTCCAGGAGACGTGACCTCAGTGTTTCCTGGACATTATCCGCCCCGCTCAGGCTTATGTCCCCTTCCGATCCCGACCAGTAATCCGACCAGCTTTTCCCGCTGGATATGGTTATCAGGAACTCTTTCTGCCCGTCCTTGTTGTATACGATATAAGTCGTGCTCCCTAGTATATTGTTGGATATGCGTATAACGGTCTTGGAAGGATCCGTGGCCTGTACGCGTTCTATATTCGCGATATTAGATAAGTCCTGTTCGCCGATAGCATCGGTTATATACATGCTTACCGGCAAATTGTCGATATCGGAAAAATCCACGCTGTAGGACATGTACCCGGATGTGTCGGAGAACCTTCCGGTCTCGCTGTCCCAACGCCGATCTGTCTGTCCCATCAGTGTGGCTGTTATGAGTTGCCGAGCGATATCCGCGTTCTCGAAAATACTCGTTGTCGCCGCGCCAAGTACGTTATCGTTGCGTACGTCCTCGAATTCCAGGCTGGCGCCATATAATGACACGGTTATCTGCGGCATGTACCTTACCTTTCCATCGTCATATATCGTTTCGTTGGTCCATCCTATGATGAAATTGGTATCACTGCCGAAACTTTCTATGCGGGCGGAACCGGTCTTTGCCGGATTAGTGCTCGATTCCGTAAAATATGTGTCCCCCGTAGGGTCGTTAACGTCATTGTAATAGAGCCGTCTGTATGTTTCATAGTTGCCGTCACCATAATCATAATACTTGAGGTCGCATACCTGACCGTTGGGAAGCACGACGCGGGGTGTAAGCCATACCTTTTTATTGGAATCCTCAAAATGCCCTGTATAGTAGTTCCCGTCGATGACGATGGCGCCATAACCGGTACTGTTCTTGTCGAACCAGAATACATTGCCCGGGTTGTCCACTTCAGTGAGGGTGAAACGATTATTATTGGAGCTGTTATACGATACGCTGTATTCTTTCCCCCCCAGGATGATATTATTTGCGGTGCTTGTGGACGAGATATAGGTGACCGGGATATTCACCTTATTCATGCTCATATAGTCGTAAGACAGGCCTCTCAGGACATCTTCGCCGTTATGTGTAACGCCGGTAATATAGTTATTCCCGTTCTCGTCCGTTTCGGTCGTGAATCTGTATCCCTTGACCGTGAACTCAACGAGCGCGGCGAATTCGATATCAAGATCGTAGCCATTATCAATTATGACGTCCTTACCGGTATCGTCGACGAGAGGTCCGGATGAATAGGTTATAGGGATGCCGTCGACCGTTATCTCGAACGTGTCTACATTGTATTCATCAGCGATAGAGCCGATATCGTCCTGTGTGCTGGTGGTGTCCGTGACGAGCACTAGCGGAGTGTATCCGCTTTCGAGTATATTGTTCCCTACCAATAGCGTTGACGGCGATCCTAGTAGCGTGCCGTTATGTGTGCTCGTGGAACCAGAAACATCCCGCGCTATGTTTCCCGAGGTATCGTCGAAGTCGTAATGCAAGATAAGTCCCGAGCTTACCGAACCGGCTCCTGTATCCATTATTTCCCTGACCTCATCTTGTGAAAGAGCTCTGCTATACAGGGCCATATCGTCCATAGCCCCGTCGAACATGGCGTTACCGCTCCAGTTGCTCTTGCCTATAAAGGAGGAGTTGCGTACGACGTTGTTGGGCAGCGAGGTCGTGCCTATATATATAGCGTCCCCATTCTTGTAGACGGTCAAGTTGCCGGAAGCGTCCAGGGTCACGGTTATATACATCCAGGTATTCGTTTCCAGGACGTCCGGTATGCTGGTAGCCGTATGCCCGCTCCCCCTATATATATCCAGATACAGGTCGTCAGAGGTTCCATAGTTTGTTAACAGGATATTGTCATCCGCTTGTCCCTGTCCAAGATCGAATATGCGCGACCAGTTGGCGAAACTATCGTAATACAGCCATCCCGACATGGTGAACCCTTTGGACAGGTCTTCGGAAATGTAGCCGCAATTTATATAATCATCCGTGCCGTCAAAGATCATAGCGTCATCGGGGTTGCTGCCCGCGTAGGCTTCCGGCGGCACTACCGCTATAGGTCTGTCATATCGGTATTGTATACGGTACCCTTCCAGCTCGGGATCGGTACCCTGGTATATCCGCTGGCCTTCCGCGGCATCCCATCTCCAGGTGTTAGCGAAGCTCGCGTATCTCTGGAAACAGGTTACCGCTTCTTCCGGATTGGAAATGGCGAATTCATGGTCCTTTCCGGTCAGTTCATCATGTATTACATAGACGAAATTCGCGTACAGGATATCCGACCCGGAGGTCACGGACCTTATTGTGGCAGTAGCGATCACGGTGCCGTCGGCCGCGATGAACTTCTTGGGCATGCCTATAACGCTTTGAGAGAGATTGTCTTCATCGACGTTATAGATCGTGGTATTGCCGAAGGCGTCGGTGATACTGCTGATATAGGAGCTTACCTTGCCGTCCGTGGCGGTGAAATTGGTCATTTCCACGTTCTGTGAACTCGCGACATCGTTCAGGACGTCCATTATATCGGCATTTATGCCGTTAAATTCGATGTCGGATATTCCGTTGACTATTTTTTCTGTGTATATCAGGTTGCCGTTCGTGTCGCGGACATAATACACTTCCTGGATCTCGTCACCTTTTGTCACAGTGTCGCTTATGACCTCATACCTTGGGAGAATACCGCTTTCATAGCGCTGATAGGTATAATCATGTGTTTCCTCGCTCTCTACGGCGTTGGTCGTAAGATATTCGGTAATGCTTGAATGCTCCACCATCAGGGGTGCCGCGTCCGGATTGTCTATATCGGTCGTTTTATAGTCGTAGAACGATCTCTTTTTTAATATCGCGCTATCCGACACTTCTCCTTTATCCGCGCCATCTCCGATGATGGCCGAGCCATAATATTCGGTTATGGTGCGTTCGGATAGTACTTGTGTCCCGGATAGCGCCGCCAGATCATATCCTTCAGCGGTTGACGCCCTTGCGGTCGGGGAAGGTGTTTCGTAGACATTCTCAATGACCCTGGAGGTATTTACGACCGCGTCGGCGCCCTCGTCCGTACCGTATTCCACAGCCTGATATATTACGTTGTTGCTGTTATCGTACGATTGCTCGATCACGTTCATGAAATCAACGGAAGCTTTGGATATCCGGTACTCCAGGTCCATGGATGTGTCGACGATCGTGATATAGCCGTCATCGCCGACGGTATTGACTATTTCATCCCACCATCCGGTAGCATCCGGGCTGGGATCGGCATCGAAAAGCAAAAATCCGTCACCGCATGTGTTGTACTGGTCGTCCCTGTCCGTCCATCCGTATGTTGTGAGGAGGTGACGCAGGTTAAAGGATTTGCCTTCTTCGTCCACCATGTGGTAATTCATGGTGCTGCTGCCTTCGAAGCTGGGCGCGGTACGCGATTCGCCGACGAGGGTATATTTCATCATGGATTCGGTGATGGAAACGGTGCCTTGTGATGATATCCCGTAAGTCGTGTCGGTCACAATAGCTCGACCGGGTTCGGTATCATAATCCGTTCTGCTTATGGTCCTCATGGCGTAATCAAGGTCCTCTTCGGACACTTGCCCCGCGATGGACGGCTGTTCATACTCAAGGCGGTCGGAATAGACCAGGCGGTCCTGCGTATCATATTGCATGTTGCGGAACTCGTGATAATAGGTTTCCTGGTCCATGGCCCCGGATTCCGTATAGCCGGAAACCAGTTCGCTGGTGGGGTCTCCATAAGTGATGCCAGAGCGTCGGAAGGTGTAGTAAACCCCATCGATAGTATACCCGGATTCGGTGAAAGCCGTCATACGGCCTTCGTCGTCATATTCTATGTCCGTTTTCTCGCTCTTGAAATAGGTATAGTCTCCCTGGTAATTAACGACTTTTTCCATGATATAGTCGGGTTCGGCCTGATAAGCGCGTTTGCCGTGTATCTCTCCTGTATCGTATGTCCCGCTGAAGTTAGCATCATTGAAATATATGTATATCGATGTTTGAACTACATAATCCGTTCCGTTGCTGTATTGGGAGAACTGGGCTACCATGTCGGTCATCTCGAAGCCCGCTTCGCCCTGATAGTATGTTTCGCTTACTCTGTATTGACCGTATTTGGAGCCATCGCTGGTACGGGATGTCAATTTTGACATACGGTCCTCGCCTTGTATGGCATCTGTGGCGGCAAGGAGATCGTCCCCATAGAAATACTGGTTCACATGCAATATATTCACTCCGTCGCTGGCTGTGAATATCCAGGCGTAGTCGGCTATTTCATCTCCCGCGAAATCGCCCGCGTAAAACGTTTTTGACCGCCTGCCCGATGATGTGTTCTTGTTTATAGACCCTATGTCGCTCGATCTGTCCCCGTCCAGGGAGATGGACGATCGCATCGCCGTATCCGCGTTCACCGAACTGCCACCGGCTTGTTGTTCGCTGTTGCCGTAGAAATATACCGTTGTCCTTCTGACCTCCTTGCCCCGGTTCTCGCCACTTTCGTTGTAAGAAAGCTGATACCAGCTTTTTTCCTCCTGCCTGTCCCCTTTGAAGAACGTAATGTTGCTTATACGGTGATCAGGCAGGCTTGCGTAGTCGAAATATCCGGCATCCGAGGTGTCGTGTAGCTGTGTTTTGGTCAGTTTTTCCATTAAGGTGACGTTGGCGGATAAGCGCGCACTCACGTTAATTGCGACATCGGACGCACGTATCAGCGAATCTCCATAAAAATACACACTTTGAGAAAGAACATCCGTGCCGTTAGCGCGATACGATTCCACATAGTCTATGTACTCTTCTCCCGGGGAGCGCATATCCGCGCCATTTTTGATGTTATAGTAAGTCTTGCTTTTAAGTTCCGAAATGTCCACGTAAGCCGCCGTGGTGATGTTCTTTGTGTTCTTATATATGTTAACCTGGGCTATCGGAGTAGCGAGTCCTGTCGATGCCGCCCGGGTCTTTGTCTCACCATAAAAATTCACCGCTTTTTTCGACACAAGGCCAGCTGAACTGTAATACAGCGTGTAGTCGGCTATCTCTTCACCTTTGCCGTGACCGGTATAAAAGATCGTCTGGGTCTGCAGAAGTGTTGTATCGTCCGAGACATGATCGCCCTTATAGGATTCTACACGTGCCATGGCTTCATGCGGCAGAGCGTTGGTGGCGCGGACTATGGATCCGGAATGGTCATAATAATTGAAGGAAGTGCTCCGTATGGTCTCGCCGTCCATATTGTAACTATAAGTCAGGTCCGCGATCTCGAACCCGGCGCCCAAAGGTGAAGCGAATATGGTTTGCGATCTTCGGTCAGAGCTGTCGTTAACATCAGAGATCGTCTGTGTGGTCCTTTCTCCCCGGTAAGAATTGGTCACAGCTATCGGCAGAGTGCCTTCCGAATCACTTGCCCGTACAAAGTCGGTTCCGTAAAAATAGTATACGGAACTTCTCACTGTTTCACTGCCGGGCTCCCCTGTATACTCGAACATATAATCGATCACATCGCCCTTCAGCGCGTAATAGGTCCAGGAGAGGAGTTTTTCGTCCGAACTTCTGCGCGTTTCCAGGGATGACAGGTCCCAGTTGGCATCATAATGGTATGTCGACGTTTTTCCGGCGCCGGGCAAATACTTGCTGGTGGTGACATAATCCTCACCGAATGGGTTCTGACTGTAGTTCGTTTCAGTGACTACATCTGTTTCCAGTCCGCGACGATGCTGTTCAACTTTCACCAGAAGCCCATTCTGGTAAAGATATTTACTGATAGATCCGGCACGGTCCGTAATAGTATCGAGGACCTCTTCACCGGCGATCAGGGCATATGACATATCGCTGATGTGGTATCCGCCTTTATCCTGTGAGGCGGATACAATGACTCCCTCAACGCCGGATAATGTGCCGTATGTATATGAAGTAACTACTCCTTTTTTGTCCGTGGATTGATATATTTCGTCCTCTCCCCAAGCGTTCTGTCTGTATAAGGACTCTTCATCGGTCCCCTCAACATAAGTGCGAGTTAGGTTGCCGCTGGTATCATAGATGTATTTTGTGATCTTTCCGCGTCGATCGGTCACATGATCGACAACATCCTCGCCCGCGAGATCTTTATAGGACATCGTCGCGATAATATTATCGTCTTTTTTCTGGATAACGGTCGTAAGCCTGTGGTATTCATCATATGCGTCAATATCCCCGGATCCGTCGATATCCACATCGCCATATGTGTAGGTGCTTACGATCCCGCGCTTGTCCGTAGACCGGTATATCTCATCTTCACCCCATGCATTCAAATTATACAATATTTCCTCGCTGGTCCCTTCGACGTATGTTCGGGAAAGATTGTTTCCCGAGTATTCATATATGGTGACCTTACCCTTGCGGTCGGTTATTCTGTCGATGACCTCTTCTCCGTTAAGGAGTTTATAGGTCATGTCCGCCACATGGTAATCACCTTTGTCCTGGCTCGCGCTTGCCATGTATCCGTTAGCGTCGTAGACATATGTGGTAACTACACCTTTTTTATCGGTGCTGGTAACGAGCTGGTCCTCGCCCCACTCGTTCTGGGTGTATACGGCGCTCGACCCGTCGGTGGAGGAAGTCGCGACAAGGTTGTTCCCTTCGTATACATATGTAGTCACTTTGCCTTTACGGTCCGTGATAGTATCTATGACCTCTTCTCCGTTAAGGAGTTTATAGGTCATGTCCGCCACATGGTAATCACCTTTGTCCTGGCTCGCGCTTGCCATGTATCCGTTAGCGTCGTAGACATATGTGGTAACGACGCCTTTTTTGTCGGTGGTAGTGACAAGCTGGTCCTCGCCCCACGC